>CAKVBA010000016.1 GCA_934725305.1 uncultured Parabacteroides sp.
CTCTTGTTCTCGATTGTACTGCTTTTCTTTCATTTGTTGATGCTGCTAAGAGTCAACCTTATTTACAAAAAGACAGTAGGCACTCCGTTCAGATTGGGTAGGCACTCCGTTCAGATTGGGTAGGCACTCCGTTCAGATTGAGTAGGCACCCATTTTGAAAGGAATAACTACTCCGTTTGGAAAGAATAGTTACTCCATTGTTTGAACTTAGTATTGCAATTCTGCCAACGGGTAGTAATAACATTTATCTATTATATTAATAGTTCCAATCACATGAACAACTCTACTTTAAGACATCCACGCGTGGATGTAGCGGATGTATTACGCGGATTAGCCGTCATGGGCATCATTCTGCTTCACTCCATTGAACACTTCAACTTCGCTTCTTACCCCGACTCAGCCGGGCAGTCTGCATGGATCAACTTCTCGAATGATGCCATTTGGGACAGTCTCTTCTTCCTGTTTGGAGGAAAAGCCTATGCTGTATTCGCCTTGCTGTTTGGCTTCAGCTTCTTCATCCAGGACGACAACCAACGGTTACGTGGCAATGATTTCCGGCTACGCTTCTGCTGGCGACTGGTGTTGCTGTTCCTGATCGGAAACATCAACGCCTCGTTCTTTACAGCTGAGGTTTTGGTGCTTTATTCACTGACAGGATTCATCTTGCCACTAACTTGCCGACTGAAAGACAAATGGGTATTTGCCTTGGCTTGTATTCTGCTGATTCAGCCACTGCCACTCTATTATGCCATTAGAGCCAGCCTGGATCCGCTCTTTGTTTCACCGGAAATACCCACACGCACCTTTTGGAAGGCCACTTATGCAGCCCAAAGCACGGGTACATTCTTTGAGACCTTACGTGTCAACCTTTGGGAAGGTCAGATTGCCAGCTTGGCATGGGCTTGGGACAATGGACGAGTATTCCAGACATCGGCCCTCTTTCTGTTAGGTATGCTGATAGGACGTCGCGGCCTCTTCCGTGAAGAGCACCTGCCTCTCTGGGGCAAGGTATTGGCCGGAGCACTTATCTGCTTCTTCCCACTACACGGACTCTGTAAAATGTTGCCCGAATTCATTGAAAACCGATCCATCTTGAAGCCCTTACTGCTGACCATAAAGTCACTTTCAAACTTCGCATTCATGCTGATACTGGTATCAGGTGTGATCTTTGCCTTCTACCGCAGCCATCTGCACAACCTGTTAATGAAAATCATCCCTTATGGCCGCATGAGTCTGACCAACTACATTACCCAAAGTATTGTCGGCTCACTGCTCTATTACAACTGGGGTTTGGCTCTGCACGACGACTGGAATGTCACAGTTAGCTTCCTGGCCGGCATTGTCTTTTTCCTTGTACAATTTGCGGCTTGTAGCTGGTGGATGAGCAACCACACCCACGGCCCAATGGAATACTTATGGAAGAAAGCAACGTGGATCAATAGCAAACGATGAAAAATTTTATTGCAATCTTAAGTACTGACATTTGATTATATCATTTAATCACGTACATTTGCAATGTAAACAAATTAAATCTTGTATCCTGATGAAAACGCGATTATGCAGAAATATGATAGCCTTGTTCCTATTGGGGATACTCGCTTCCAGCTGTCTAATAAGGAGCAAAAAGAATGTAAGGAATGAAAATCCAATTACATTTGACTCTATCCAGATAGACAAGATCTACCATCTGCTTGAAAATCCAAGTAATCCCAATTGTAATCTACAGATTAAGTTCACTTTCCCAACAGATTATGAAGATAAAGCTGTTTTACAAAAGATTCAGAAGCTGTTTATCTCATCTTACTTCGGAGATGATTATGCAAATCTGAAACCGGAAGAGGCAGTTAATCGCTATACCGAAAACTATCTGAAGGCCTATAAAGAGCTTGAAGCAGACTTTCAGCAAGACTTGAACCGCTCGGACGAAGAATCTGTTGGTGCCTGGTATTCCTATTATGAAATGTCAACCAACGATATTATCTTCAACGAATCGGACATCTTGAGCTATACAGTTAGCTTCGAGAACTATACAGGTGGAGCACACGGTACTCATTCATTCTCCAACAAAGTGATTTATATGAAGACCGGCGAACAGATTACGGAAGAAGATATCTTTGTGGACAATTTCGAGGATCATCTGGCGTTAATGCTTGTAGATGAAATTGCACGGCAGAACAATGTAGCCGAAGCCAAGGAGTTGGAAAACTTGGGATATTTCAGTATCGAAGAGATTTTCCCGAACGGAAACTTCTTGATTGACGCAACCGGCATCACCTATTTCTTTAATGAATATGAGATTGCCGCCTATGTAGTAGGAGCAACCAAGGTGCATCTGCCATTTAGTGAGCTGGCTCCGTTGTTACGACCTGACAGCCCAATCAGTCAACTTATTGAGAATTGATAAAGACAATCTCTATATTATAAACAAATTGTATATATACAGAACAGTATCAGATATATGGAAATTATCCAATCCTATTTTCCCCAGTTGGAAGAGAAACAAGTCCAACAGTTTGCAGCACTCTATGATCTTTACACCGATTGGAATGCAAAGATCAACGTGATTTCACGTAAAGACATAGAGAACCTTTACCCACATCATATACTTCACTCATTGGGTATCGCCAAGATGCTTTCATTCAAAGAGGGATCGAAAGTGATGGACTTGGGCACAGGAGGAGGCTTTCCGGGCATTCCTTTGGCTATTCTGTTTCCACAAGTGCAGTTTCACTTGGTTGACAGCATCGGGAAAAAGATTAAAGTGGCACAAGCCGTAGCCGAAAGCATCGGACTGACCAATGTAACCTTCCGCCATTGCAGAGGCGAAGAGGAAAAACAACTCTTCGACTTTGTGGTAAGCAGAGCGGTTATGCCACTAAACGATCTGGTAAAGATTATAAGAAAGAATATCAGTAAAGAGCAACACAATGCGTTACCTAACGGATTGATCTGTCTGAAAGGAGGCGAATTGGAACATGAAATAGTGCCGTTGCGCAACCAGACCATGGTGCTCAACTTGAAAGATTATTTCAAGGAAGATTTTTTTGAAACGAAAAAAGTAGTTTACGTATCGTTATGACAAGCATAAAAATATTTGAAGTCAACTACTTCTCGGAAAACACCTATCTGCTGTATGACGAGACAGGTGAAGCGGTACTGATTGACTGTGGTTGCGTACAGAAGAGTGAGGAAAAGGCTCTTTCGGACTTTATTACCGAAAACAACCTGACTCTGAAAAGATATCTGTGCACACATCTACATCTTGATCATATTTTCGGTAACGATTTTGTGTACCGCACCTATGGATTGAGGCCCGAAGCTCACCGTTTTGATGTGGAACAGTTACCTTCAGCCGGAGAACAAGCACGCCTTTTTGGCTTGAATGGCAACATTCCCGACGTAAAGGTGGAACACTATCTGAATGGAGGCGATATTATCCACTTTGGCAACTCAGAGTTGCAGGTATTATCCGTACCCGGACATTCGCCTGGCAGTGTAGCGTTCTACAACAAAAAGAATGGCTTTGTGATTGTGGGAGATGCTCTGTTTGCCGGCAGCATCGGACGCACCGATCTGTGGGGAGGCAATCAAGACATGCTGATCGCTGCCATCCACGACAAAATACTCTCTTTGCCAAACGAAACGATTGTCTATCCCGGACATGGACCGGAAACACGCGTTATTGATGAAGAGATGAACAATCCCTATTTATAGAAACATATTTATATCTATATAAAATACTTTTATTATTATTATGAATACTAACAATTTTGTAAACCGACATGTAGGCATCGCAGCTGAAGATATTCCTGCTATGCTTCAGACTATTGGTGTTAGTTCAGTTGACGAATTGATCGACCAGACAATTCCGGCAAACATCAGACTGAAAGAACCTCTGAATCTTCCGGACGCAATGACCGAAAGAGAATTTGCAGAACACATTTCAGAACTGGCTTCTAAGAACCAGATCTTCACCTCTTACATTGGTATGGGTTGGTACGACACAGTATGCCCTGCTCCAATCCAGCGCAACGTCTTCGAAAACCCGGTATGGTACACTTCATACACTCCGTATCAGGCTGAAGTATCTCAGGGACGTTTGGAAGCATTGCTGAACTTCCAGACAGTTATCTGTGACTTGACAGGTCTGCCTTTATCAAACTGCTCATTGCTTGACGAAGCAACTGCAGCTGCTGAAGCAGTGACTATGTTCCACAATGCTCGTAGCCGCGCTCAGATCAAGGCTGGTGCTAACACCATCTTCGTTGACGAAAATGTATTTGCATCAACTTTGGCAGTTATTCATACTCGTATGATCCCGCAGGGCATCAAGATTGCTACTGGTGATTATCGTAAATTTGAATTTACTGAAGATGTATTTGGTGCTATCGTACAGTATCCGAATGCAAACGGTTCAATCGAAGACTACCGCGAATTTGTAACTCGCGCTAACGCAAGCGGTGTTAAGGTAGGTGTTGCTGCCGACTTGATGAGCTTGGTATTATTGACTCCTCCGGGAGAATGGGGTGCTGACGTTGTATTCGGTAGCAGCCAGCGCTTTGGTATTCCTATGTTCTACGGTGGTCCGTCAGCAGCTTACTTTGCAACAAAAGACGACTACAAACGTACAATTCCTGGACGTATCATCGGTATCTCTAAAGACGCTTACGATCATCCTGCTTTCCGTTTGGCTTTGCAGACTCGCGAACAGCACATCAAACGTGAAAAAGCTACTTCAAACATCTGTACAGCTCAGGCTCTGTTGGCTACAATGGCTGGCTTCTATGCTGTTTATCATGGTGCAGAAGGCTTGCGCGACATCGCAGGACGTATCCACTCTTATGCAGGCTTCTTGGCTGCTGAATTGGAAAAACTGGGATACAAACAGTTGAATAAAGACTTCTTCGATACATTAATGATCGAACTTCCGGCTAATGTATCTATCAATGCTTTGCGCGAGATCGCTTTGGAATGCAAGGTTAACTTGCGTTACTTCGAAGGTGGTCAGGTTGGCATCAGCTTAGACGAAACAACTCTGGTTACCGACTTAGGTGTATTGCTGTATATCTTCTCTGGCGCTGCTGGTAAAGAATATACAATGGCAGAAGCTGTTCCTACAAAACAGTATTTCGATGCTAAATTTGCTCGTACATCTGACTTCTTGCAGCAGGATGTATTCAAGAAATATCACACAGAAACTGAGTTGATGCGTTACATCACTCGTCTGGGCAGAAAAGACGTTTCATTGGCTCAGTCAATGATTTCTTTGGGTTCTTGTACAATGAAGTTGAATCCGGCATCTACAATGATTCCATTGAGCCGTCCTGAATTCATGAACATTCACCCGTATGCTCCGGCTGATCAGGTTGAAGGTTATACTGAATTGATCGAAAACTTATCTGCTTATCTGTGCGAAATCACAGGTTTCAAGGGTTGTACATTGCAGCCTAACTCTGGTGCAGCTGGTGAATATACAGGTCTGCGCGTAATCCGTGCATATCAGGAAAGCATCGGTCAGGGACATCGTAACATCGTATTGTTGCCTGCTTCTGCACACGGTACAAACCCGGCAAGTGCTATCCAGTGCGGTTTCACAACTGTAACTGTTAAATGTGACGAAAACGGTAATATCGACTTGGAAGACTTCCGTGCAAAAGCTGAAGCAAACAAGGATAACTTGGCAGCAAGTATGATTACATATCCGTCAACTCACGGTATCTTCGAAGTTGATATCAAAGAGATGTGTAACATTGTACATGCTTGTGGTGGTCAGCTGTATATGGACGGTGCAAACATGAATGCTCAGGTAGGTTTGACTAACCCGGGTACAATTGGTGCCGATGTTTGTCACTTGAACTTACACAAGACATTTGCATCACCTCACGGTGGTGGCGGTCCTGGTGTTGGCCCGATCTGTGTTGCTGAACATTTGGTTCCGTTCTTGCCGAAACATCCGGAATTGTGGGGAAGCGATCAGAATACAGTTGCAGCAGCTCCTTATGGTAGCGCTGGTATCTTGCCTATCACTTACGGTTACCTCTGCATGTTGGGTACTAAGGGATTGGAACAGGTTACAAAGACTGCCATCCTGAATGCAAACTACTTGGCTGCTAAGTTTAAAGATACTTACGGTATCGTTTATACAGGTGCAACAGGCCGCGTAGGTCACGAATTGATTTTGGAATGCCGCACAGTTAAAGATCGTTCTGGTATCGACGAAAGCGATATCGCAAAACGTTTGATGGACTTCGGTTACCACGCTCCTACATTGTCATTCCCTGTTCACGGTACATTAATGGTTGAACCGACAGAAAGTGAAAGCAAGGCAGAATTGGATCGCTTCGTTGAAATCATGGAATGTATCTGGAATGAAATCAAGGAAGTGGAAGAAGGTAAGGCATCTAAGGAAGACAACGTTTTGAAGAACGCTCCTCACCCAGAATATGAAGTAGCAGCAGACGAATGGATGCACGAATATCCTCGTTCAAAGGCTGCCTTCCCATTGGAATGGCTGCACGATTGCAAGTTCTGGGTTAATGTAGCTCGCGTTGACAACGCTTATGGCGACCGTAACCTGATCCCAACACTTTGCGCTTGTAATAATTAAAGATAAATGATTACATTTGCAACCGAGAGAAGATCAAGTTGCAAATGGTCTGCAAAAGGCAAGTAATCATTTTATAATATCGCAGAGGATGATGTTCTCTTAATAACAGAAACGTCATCCTCTGTTTCTCTTTATACAATCTGGAGATATCATAAACATTATAAACTAAATTCATATCCTAAATGAAAACACTTCTTATGGCTTTGGCAGCAGTGGCAATGACTGCCTGCACACAAGCACCCGAACAAACAGTAAAAGTCTATGCTTGGCAAAGCGAAAATGACAAGACAACAGAAGAAACTTTGCAGGCTGATTTCAGTAAATGGCATTCACATGGAATCAGCGGTATGTGCTACAACGCAGGACAAGATCTGAACAAGATTGCACGTGCAACTAAGGTTGCTAAAGCTAACGGCATGGAATATCATGCGTGGATTCCGGCCATGCTGCAAGGAGGCATGGATTCCACATTATATGCCGTAAACCGTAAAGGCGAATCTGCTTATACCGTTCAAGCTTATGTTCCTTATTACAAATGTCTCTGCCCGAACCAGGAAGGTTCTATCGAATTTCTGACTAAGTTATATGGCAGTGTAGCAGAGATCCCTGAAGTTGACTATATCCACTTGGACTATATCCGCTACGTTGATGTGATATTGGCCAAAGGCTTGTGGGAAAAATATGGTCTGGTTATGAATGAAGAGTATCCGACAGCCGACTACTGTTACTGCGACAAGTGTGTTGCTGATTTCAAGGCTGCAACAGGCATCGACATCAAATCAGTAGAAGACCCTTCTACGTGCGAAGAATGGGCTCAGTTCCGCTGTGACCGAATCACCAAGCTGGTCGATCGCATTGCTGAAACAGTACACGCTAAGGGTAAAAAGCTCAGCGCAGCTGTATTTCCAGGTCCGGACTCTCATGCTCGCTGGATGGTTCGCCAGGAGTGGAACAAGTGGAATGTTGACGCCTTGTTCCCTATGAACTATAATGACTTCTACTTAGAACCAGCCTCTTGGTTGGCTCCTATCGTAAAAGAAGAGGTTGCTTCCGTTAAAGGTGAAAAGCCGGTTTATAGTGGTCTGTTCATCTGCAAAGACTGGCAGAATAAGGCTAACATCAAAGATCCGGAAGGTCACGGTTTGACTCCTTCTGAAATTGAAGAGGCTGTACGTGGTTCTATGGAAAGTGGTGCTGCTGGTGTGTCTCTGTTCATTCCAAGCAATATGACAGACGAACATTGGGCTGCATTCGATAAAGCAATCCACACTTCATACACTGTGAAATAAGACCTTTTTATTCGCTGTCCGACAAAACTCGTAACAGCATACAGATCCCGAGGCTGCATCAAAATAGTTGATTTTGATGCAGCCTTTCTTTATATGGCAAAACGAACCTCTCCTTTTGGGATGTGTGTCGCAATTGCAAACTGCGACGATGCAATTCTCCTCGTAAAAAGAGGAGATTTGTCTTTGAAATACTATCTTTGTACATATTAACCAATTAACACGAAAGCTATGAAGGAAAAAGCGGAAAAGAAGAAAGAAACAAAAAACGTGGATTATATGGAAGATCTGGAAGATAGATATATCCGATTTGACTGGGCCATTAAGCGGCTGTTGCGTCAGAAGGCGAACTTCGATGTGCTGGAGGGTTTTCTTACGGTGTTCTTGGGTGAGAAGATCACCGTTTCCGAGATATTGGAAAGCGAAGGAAATCAGCAGACGATGGACGATAAGTATAATCGTGTCGATATCAAAGCGTTGAACAGCAAGGGCGAGATTATTATCATCGAGATCCAAAACACACGAGAAGCCCATTTTCTGGAACGCATTCTGTATGGAGTGGCCAAAGCCATTACCGAACACATCTCTTTGGGCGACACCTATTATAAGGTAAAGAAGGTCTATTCCATCAGCATTCTCTATTTCGATTTGGGCCAGGGCAATGATTATCTCTATCATGGCTGTAACCAGTTTGTGGGCGTGCATACTCACGACCGTCTGTTGCTGAATGCCAAGCAAGAAGGCGCACTGATCAGCCGTTATCCGGCCGAAATCTTCCCGGAATATATCCTGATACGCGTAAACGAGTTCAACAAAGTGGCTGTTACACCGTTGGAAGAGTGGGTCCGTTATCTGAAAGACGGCAAGATCGATCCTCACACGAAAGCCCCCGGACTGAGTGAAGCACGAGAGAAGCTGAAACTCTATTCGATGTCGAAGGCAGACCGCATGGCCTATGAGCGTCATTTGGGTAACATCATGATTCAGAATGATGTGGTAGATACAGCCCATCGTGAGGGCATGATGGCCGGTTTGGCCAAAGGCCGAGCCGAAGGATTGGAGGAAGGCCGAGCAGAAGGGCTAATAGAAGGTATGGAAAAAGGAAAAGAGGAAGGCGAAAGGCTGAAGAATTTGGAGAATGCCCGTAAGATGAAAGCCCTTCACATTGCGCCGGATATTATCTCACAAGTAACAGGACTTTCCGCAGAAGAGATAGAGATATTGTAAATATTCTACCTCAGATAATGTCAACACACTATCAACCCGTTTGTTGTTGTGGGATAGGAATACTGTTGGTGGTATGTCATAATTGCAAACAACTACGTTCTTCCGGGATTCACCCCTGCCATTGCCTCAATTCGATCACCAGACTGCAATTTCTATTAGCGTTCTGTTCGAGCAGATTGCAATGCCTCTTGCTATGCCAAAACGCAGACAGAGGCAAAATGCCGAAAGCAATGCCGACAAAGTTGAAAAAAAGTCCCTACCCTACTTTTGAACGCTATTCGAACTGCGTTCGAATACTGTTCGAATGCCGTTTGAAAAAGATGCTGCATTTCCTCAAAAGCCTTTTCCCAACTTTCTCCAAAAGACAATACCATGAAAAAGGCTGCATCAAAAGTAAAACTCTTGACACAGCCTTAATCACGTTAAGATTTTGGCCAAATAAAAATTCCACAAAAATAGCCCAACTGACTATTCAGATGAGCTACACTCTCACAGTTAGGTATAGCTAATATTTTGGCTAAATACAATATAAATGTCTTCTTTTAAAGACATATCAAAGTACAGCATTTATTCCCAATAAAACAAACTTTTTTACATATATTTTTTAACAACACCTTGTACAATCACTATTTCAATGCAATTTGCCCTTTCTGATGAAAATTTATTCCAATTGATCATAAGCATTTTCCTTTTCCAACTTTAACAGCATTTGAAACTGTGCCAACTACATTGATTTACATTACACAATAAAAAGGCTGCATCAAAAGGAATACTCTTGACACAGCCTTAATCATGTTAAGGTTTCAGGTAAATAAAACCCCATAAAAATAGCTCAACTGGCTATTCAGAGGAGCTATACAATTATAAAAAAGTATAGCTAACGTTTTGGTTAAATACAATATAAATGTCTTCTTTTTAAAGACATATCAAAGTACAGCATTTATTTCCAATAAAACAAACTTTTTTACATATATTTTTTAACAACACCTTGTACAATCACTATTTCAATGCAATTTGCCCTTTCTGATGAAAATTTATTCCAATTGATCATAAGCATTTTCCTTTTCCAACTTTAACAGCATTTGAAACTGTGCCAACTACATTGATTTACATTACACAATAAAAAGGCTGCATCAAAAGGAATACTCTTGACACAGCCTTAATCATGTTAAGGTTTCAGGTAAATAAAACTCCACAAAAATAGCCCAACTGGCTATTCAGATGAGCTATACAATTATAAATGTACAGCTAACGTTTTGGTTAAATAAAATATAAATGTCTTCTTTTTAAAGACATACCAAAGTACAGCATTTATTTTCGATAAAACAAACTTTTTTGCATATATTTTTTAACAACACCTTATACAATCACTATTTCAATGCAATTTGCCCTTTCTGATGAAAATTTATTCCAACTGATCATAAACAATTCCCTTTTCCAACTTTAACAGCATTTGAAGCTGTGCCAACTACATTGCTTTACATTACACAATAAAAAGGCTGCATCAAAAGGAAAACTCTTGACACAGCCTTAATCATGTTAAGGTTTCAGGTAAATAAAACTTCATAAAAATAGCCCAACTGGCTATTCAGATGAGCTATACAATCATAAAAAAAGTATAGCTAACGTTTTGGTTAAATAAAATATAAATGTCTTCGTTTAAAGACATATCAAAGTACAGCATTTATTTCCAATAAAACAAATTTTTTGCATATCTTTTTAAACCAATATATTATACAATCACTATTTTAGCATGATTTGATCCTTCCAATATGAGAAGTCTTTTCGACTTATCACAAACAATACCCTTATCTACCCCATATATTATTTCTTTTTGCCAAATAGAATGGAAAAATGTTTTCTTTTTGTATATTTGCTAATATTTGAAAAAGTTATGAATCGAATCAATTGTTTATCATCAATTCTACGGTTATGAACCACAAAACACTATTAAACATATGCGCAGGACTACTCCTGCTTTCTCTGATCGGGTGTCATTCAGAAGATTTACTAGACGGTCTCACCCTGCGGAGCAATATGAACGAAAAATTCTATCATCAGAACAACGAAATAGCAGCGAAGCGTCTCGCCACTATTATGTATAACACTAAAGGCAGTAATAGATATGAACGATTCAAAATCGTACATATATCAGATGCCCATCTGTCTAATTATTCTCCAAGTAATCACTTTACAAATCCCATTAATCTGAAACAATCAATCCTGTTTGCCAATCAACAAGAACTAAAAATAAATTCGGTTGTTGCTACAGGAGACTTCATATCCAATTCAAACAAACAATTAGCTATCAAATATTTAGAATCATTTGTCTCTAATTTTTACAAGGAAAACCATATTCCTTCTTTTCTATGCACTGGTAATCATGACTGTAATGCTATAGAAACAATACCCAATTCTTTTATCTATCCTCATGAAATGAGTCAGGTACTATTCACTCAACAAACATATGCCATACACAAGCAATACCCAAACTACTATTATGCAGATGTCTCCAACCCACAAGGTGGAACTATTCGCTTCATCGCATTAGACATGCTGGATCAATCCGGCTATGAATACAATACATTATATTATGCCTCTTTCTCACAAGAACAGATCAACTGGTTAGGCAATATAGCATTAAAAGAAAATGTTACAGATCAGCACAGCTTCATTATTCTGACTCACTATCCGTTTCAACCATATACACACAATGCAAGCACATATCTTTGCGACGGAGACTTTGTACACTCATGGAACATGATACCAGAAATCATCGAAGCGTTTAGAAGTCGAACTTCAATCCAAAAGACTTACCCCAATAAGCTAACTGCCGGTAAAGATATTTCCGTTGATTTTGATTTCAAAAACAGTCATGGAGAATTCATCTGTTACCTAGGAGGACACGCACATGTAACAGCTCAATTCAACATCAATGGTCTAGGAAATAGAAACTCAAACCTAAAACCACAAAAGATGCTGCTTTGCACCAATCAAGCCCCAAGTGAAAAGGGAAAAGTTTATAACAGAGTAGAACGAATCGAAGACAGCCTCAGTAGCAACAGTTTCTGTATATATGCCATTGACACAAAAGAAAGAAAAATTCACATCACTTTCTTTGGTGCCTACAAACCAACAGATCATCCTGATTATCAAGAGTTTTTAGTAGTAGAGTATTGATACAACAATGACATATACCTATATAATAAGAACTATTATAACACAGTATCCCTTTGCCCTCGATTTCTGCGCATATGTGGTTCCTATCAATAAACCAAAGAATAGTGAACGATTTTAACTCTAATCAATGAAATAAAACTACCTTTGTACCGTTTTGCTTATAAATGAAACTGTCAATAACAACAAATTATGATAAAAATCTGCTTCTTAATCTCTTCCTTGTGTAACGAAGGTCCGGTTAATGTCATGTATAACATTATCCGCTATATAGATTTTTCAAAATTTGAAGTATCTATAATAACATTTATACCTGAAAAAAAAACAACCAGGATTGAAGATTTCAAAAGATTTCCTATTCAAATACATCAATTATATCCGAATAGTACGACTAATCCTATAAGTCTATTCTTTTCCCTCAAAAAAAAGATTAAAGAAATTGACCCAGACATGTTACATGCCCATTGTCCACGCTCCTTGTATTTGATGTGCTTTCTTCCACACAAATACAAACGAATTTACACAATCCACATATATCCCGGGCTACAGCAAAAAATATTATATGGTAATTTTAAAGGAGATTTGGTAATTTCCCTAAATCACTTTTTTACGAAAAAGACAGACTTACCAATTGGATGTGCAGAAAGTATAGGAGACCTTTACAAGAACAACAAGAATTGGGATATATTAAGCATCCCAAATGGTTCTTCTTTACCTACATGGACTGGAAGTAGAATGGAAAAGCAACAACTTAGAAAAAAAATAGCTCTAAAAGATGATCTGTTATATTTCATCTTCATTGGTCGCTTCTCTACTGAAAAAAATCCATCTACATTAATCAATGTATTTAAAAAATTATCAGACAAAAATATTGGTCTTATCATGTTAGGCGATGGTCCCTTATGGGAACAGCTCAAACATGAAGAGAATGACAAAATAAAGCTTCCTGGATTTAAAAGTAATGTATATGATTACCTAATCGCATCAGATTACTACATATCAGCATCCGATGTTGAAGGTCTTGCCAATACTTTATTAGAAAGTATGACCGTTGGATTACCAATGCTTCTGTCCGATATACCATCACATAGAGAAGTTTTGTCTAAAATGAATGCAACCGTAGGATATATTTTTAATAACAGAGATGAAGTAGATTTATACAATAAGATATTGCAAATTATAGAGCACGTTAACCGAGACATTGCTGCAACAGAAATAAAAAAAGTCTTTAAAAAACAATATACGGCACAAACAATGTCAGAATCATATCAAACTGCATATAAAAATTTATTATTAAAACAGATTTAATTATGTCACGATATCTTATAACTGGTGGTAGTGGTTTCATAGGTACACATATTGTTTCTTCTCTACTAAAAGACGAACAAAACACCCTATTAAACATAGACATTAATGCCCCAAAAATTGAAAGTCATAAGACAATATGGGAGAAAGCAGATTTATGTGATCAAGATTACTTGACAAAAATCATCTGTGATTTTCGGCCTAATAAAGTTATTCATCTAGCTGCTCGAACAGACTTAAGAGGAAAAAGACTCGCAGATTATGCCGTAAATATACAAGGAGTCAAAAATCTTTTAACTGCTTTAGAAAAGGTGGATTCTATAAAGCAAGCCATATTTGCATCTTCTATGTATGTATGTTACCCAGGATATACACCTAAGAATTATGAAGATTATGCACCTCATACGCTCTATGGAGAAAGCAAAGTCTTCACAGAAAAAATAATAAAGAAATACAATCCTAAACATTATACATGGTCTATCATTCGCCCTACTTCTATTTGGGGTCCTTATTTTGGAGAACCCTATGACAAATTTTTCAAACTAATTCTATCTCATTCCTATTTTCACTTAGGGAAAAGAGCTTGTAAAAAAACTTACGGGTATGTAGATAATTCCGTCTACCAGATTTTATCAATCATGCAATCTGAATCAAAAAAGGTACAAAATAAAGTTTTCTATATTGGAGATTACGAGCCCTATGATATTACCGATTGGGCAAATGAAATTGCATCATTAGTTAACATTAAAATACCTCAAATACCCTATTTCTTTTTTTACATAGCAGGCAAATTTGGAGATATACTCAAACTCATAGGAATTACATTTCCGATGACGAGTTTTAGACTTAAAAACATGACAACTAATAATATACACAATTTAAGTCTCATTCAAGAATTAGTTCCTACATTGCCGGTAAAGCGCATAGACGGTAGTAAAACAACAATTGAATGGATTAAAAACAACAAATAAATGCCTTATGAAAATTTCTATTATCACATCTTGTTTTAACAGAGAAAAAACAATACGTGACAGCATTGAAAGTGTTTTAAGACAAGATTATACAGACATAGAATATATTATAATCGATGGAGCTTCTTCTGATAGAACTACACAGATAATAAAAGAATATATAAACAATATATCCCTTTTTATTTCAGAACCAGACAAAGGTATGTACGAAGGTATAAATAAAGGTATAAAAAGAGCTACCGGAGATATAATTGGTTTATTGCATTCTGATGATATCCTATATTCACCTCATACAATAACACATATTGCAGAATTGTTTAAAAAGACAAATTCAGACCTTATTTACGGGAATGGTTTATTTGTTGATAGCAATGATTTAAATAAGATTGTCCGCAAATGGATTAGTGGTCCTTTCAATCGTAATAAAGTTAAAAGAGGATGGCTGCCTCTTCATCCTACAGTCTATATACGAAAAGAATGTTTCAAAAAACTCGGATATTACGATGAGAGTTTTAAAATTGCTGCTGACTCTGACTTCTTAGTCCGTTATCTCTACAAAAACATTTTAGATGTTTCGTATATTGACGAATATATTGTTAAAATGAGAATGGGAGGTGCATCAACAGACTTACAAAAAACGACACAAAAATGGAAAGAAGATATTCGCATGTACAAAAGACATGGTTTTAACCCCTATTTTTCTCTAACATTAAAGGTATTGTCTAAAATACCTCAGTTCATTAGTGCAAAAATTGAAAAAGAATAAATATGACAGAAAAATTACAGGCATTCATCAATAATACTTTTTTCTTTTATTTCCTATTTGCTCTTATATTTGGATTACTCCTATATGGAACAATAGGATTCGATGGAATGGATGAAATTTGTGCTTTTGTTCTCCTTGTATTTTTTATTTACATAATCTTTAAAACAAGTGATTGGTATGTAGATAAATCTTTCCTAATTACACTAGGAATATTTCTGTTTTACCTATTTTATTCATTCTATATAGGAAGTAACACAAAAAAAGCTATTATATCAGATTTCATCATCCAATTCAAACCCTATTTAGCTTTTTTTTCTGTTTATTACATGAAGCCATCTTTCAATAATAATCAGAAATCTTTATTACGCATTATTTGTATGTTTTTTTGGTTAATTTTATTAGGAATTGGATGCCTATCCTTAATTAACACAAAAATCATTGATAATTTAATGTTTCATGTATCCTTTTATGCAGCTTGTGTAATAGCACTATCTTTCATTTATTACTATTGCGGAGGAGATTACCGCAAAGATAAATGGATATTTATTATTATGCTTTCTGTTGGATTATTTTCAACTCGATCTAAATTCTACGGATTCTTTATGCTTGCAATTATGTTTATGATTTTCTCACCATATATAAAGAATATTAAACTTAATTTAAAAGCCATAGTTCTATCCTTAATTGTTTTAGCTGCAATAATTTTAGCAGGTTGGCAAAAATTAGAACTTTATTTCGCTATTGGTGGTGACATTAACGATGTTGAAACAGGTCTACTTGCCCGTTTAACCTTGTATATGACCTCCATAGAAGTATTACAAGATTATTTTCCATTTGGATCAGGTTTTGCCAGCTTCGCATCTTATTCTTCAGGAGTTTATTATTCTCCATTATATGCTAAATATGGAATAGACAAAGTATGGGGTATGAATAGCTCTGATTATAGCTACATTGCAGATACATATTATCCATGCTTAGCACAATTTGGACTAGTAGGCATATTTTTATTTATTTATTTTTTCTTTTTCATATCAAGAAAGGCTTTTTTGATTTTTCAAAAAACACAAGAGCCTAAAAATTTAATTATCTCTTTACTAATAATTGGATATTTCCTTATTGAAAGTATAGCAGATGCAACGTTTACAGGACACCGAGGATTATTTATGATGATGATTCTTGGTCTTGTATTTGCCAATCGAAATAATACTCAAACTAGTCATCAGAACCAAATTTCACCCACTCCTAACAATCTTAGATAAACAAATATAAAGTAAATCCCGTTATCAAATCATCAACAAAAAAACAAACAATAGTCTCGATTCTGATATGCAGAATCGAGACTATATCGATTCAAAACGTTCTATATACCTAGTTCGCTATATAAAGCTTTTAATTTTTCTTCATTTGAAGCCCACACTCTATTAGAAAAAACATATTTTTTAGCTCTCTCCGAAATTTCCTTATAATTCATAACATAAGCACAAATTTCTTTATCTAACAGTTCTATATCTCTATCTGTAATTTCAAGAGAGGGCAATACAACACCACAACCACTTTCCTTAATCTGCATAGGAGCATCTCCTGCATACTGAGTTGTAATAACCATCATTCCAGCAGCCAAATATTCTGATGTTTTAGTCGGTGAAGAATTTATATTAACCAAACTGTTCGCCCGTAAAACAAATCCAGCATCAGCCATCGATAAAAAAGCAGGCACCTCTGTTCTTTTCAGTCCCTTAATCAAATAATGTCCAGACAATTGATCTAACTTTTCTTTATAAGGCCCAGTATCATCATTTGTATAAATACATAAGAAATAAGCAGGATTTAATTTTCGTAAACGAATAACGACCTCTAATGTTTCTGAAATACACTGCCAAACACGAAATGCTCCAGAATAACATAATACAATACGATCTTCCAGCCCATATTGTTTACGCAGACCTCCTCGCATTTCTAAAGACAACTTCCTAAATGGTTCTGCATTGAAGTTACAAGGCAGTATAAAGTTTTTCTTATCCGTTTTTTCATATACAGAAAGATTTTTTCGCAAATTTTCTGACACTGTAATTGTTTTATTTGAACGTTTCAATGCAAAACGATTTTCATCAGCAGCATGATTTACAACATTTTCAGGAAAACCATCCATTTGTACTTCCGGCACAATATCTGAATGAAAATCCGTTATTAACGGAATACGCGAAACAAAACGTGCACATGTTGCGGATGCAGACAACTCGGCTTGTATAATATCTACAGAATAAATCTTACAAATAATATAAGTTTCAATTGCTCTGATCAATTCAGCAAACTTTTCTAAATGCAATCGATTAGGCAAAGAATAAAGTAAAATAGAAGTTAATCCATCCGGTAAACTCTTCTTCTCTTTTTTCAACAAAGAAAACCCTCTTGTAAAAAAGCCTAATAATATTACACGATATCCCATTTGCTGTAATGATGATACCATATTTAAAGTTCGAATCTTATCTCCTGCTTCTACCCCCAAAGGATATCCTCTATGTATTACTAAAACATTCTTTTTTTTCATACCAAATTCCAAATCGAACGAAACAAATCAACAATACGCCCCGATGTTTTACCATCTCCATAAGGATTAACAGCCTTCGCCATCATATAATAAGATTCTTCTTTATTAAGTAATGAAGATACCTCCAAAAGGATTTTATCATAATCAGTTCCTACCAATTTAACAGTTCCTGCTGTTACAGCCTCAGGTCTTTCTGTTGTTTCACGCATAACTAATACAGGCTTCCCCAATCCTGGTGCTTCCTCTTGGATTCCACCACTATCTGTTAAAACAATTGTAGCACGATTCATCATATAGATAAATGGTAAATAATCCAATGGCTCTATCAGATAAACATTTGGATGTGACACTTTATAGTCTTCTCCAAAAACCTCTGCAATAGGTCTTCGCACATTGGGATTCAGATGCATTGGATATACAAAATCCACCTGAGGAAATTTTTCTGACAAATCACAGATTGCTTTACAGATATGCATAAATCCCTCACCAAAGTTTTCCCTTCTATGTCCAGTTATTAAAACTAATTCTCGCTCACTACTATCCCAAGATTTCAATAAAGATAATGGCACACCAGATTGATCTAATACCATCTTTATTTGCTGCTCTATCTGTTCATCTTCCCTAATCTGACTCAACACAATATGCAAAGCATCTATCACTGTATTTCCTACAACGAAAACTTTAGAATCATCAACACCCTCATTCAATAAATTTCGATGACTCAATTCCGTCGGAGCAAAATGGAAAGAAGTAATACGACTTGTTATTTGTCGATTCATTTCTTCAGGCCAAGGACTATAAATATTATGAGTACGCAACCCAGCTTCAACATGTCCAACCGGTATCTGCTGATAAAATGCTGCCAAAGCAGCCGCAGTTGAAGTTGTTGTATCACCATGAACCAAAACCACATCAGGTTTTTCCTTCTTCAAGATATCGCGGAGCCCTAATAAAACACGAGACGTTATATCATATAGATCCTGTCCCTGCTTCATTATGTTTAAATCATAATCAGGATGGATATCAAACAAATGTAATACCTGATCCAACATCTCACGGTGCTGTGCCGTTACACAAACAACAGTTTCAAAATGGACTGTATCTTTTTGAAACTCTTTTACCAAAGGACACATTTTAATCGCTTCAGGGCGAGTTCCAAAAACAAGCATTATTTTTTTCATATCTTTAACTTTTTAATCTTCAATTTCTATTTTTATAATATGCTGGGCCAGCTGATCAAGATTTGGTAACTTCCTATAATCACCATATAGACGAGAAAGATAACCATCACAATTAGCAGGTCCCCAAAAAGATTTCCCTTCAAATACGATTTCCTTAAGAGGAAACAAATCATGAGGATCTCGTCCTCCTAAAAAACCCGATCCTAACCCTAACCTTAATTCTTTTGGAGGCCTAATTTTTGAAAAAAGACGAAAAATAGGATATACAAAACGAGTTAAGCCAAACAACAACACTCGCATCAACCCTTTTTTCAATCCCATTCGATCATTTTTTAAATAGGACAACCTATATACATAACCATGCAATCTTGACGACAGCCACACAAATGGATAACAAACAGGCTCTAAATAAAAAATATCAATATAGATACCATTATATTTATAATTTCTCCCTATCTGGTTTACCTCCGAAATAGAAGAAGTTGTTTCACGCAACTTAGAATATGGAGCTACATAATCTCTGTCCGTATCCACTGTTTGCAACACCAAATTAGAGGGCAACTCAGATGGGAGAATTCTCATAAGCTTATCATAATCTGGTTTTAACATTTCAATATCCAAGTCATCATCCCAGGGAATAAAGCCACCATGACGCACAGCACCTAATAGTGTTCCAGAACTGAGCCAATAGTTTATATGATGTTTTCTACAAACATCATCTATAAACTCTAATATACCTAACATCCGCATCTGATGATTTCGCAAAGCAGAGCCATCCGGATTAAAACGACGAAGTTCGTCCATATAACGTAATCAATTTATATCGGTTACAATAATATAGTCTATACAAGGCTATTACCAACTCTGCAATTCCAAGTGCAAAAGCAAAGTTAACAATAGAGAATGAATTTATAAAATATAATACTACATAAATAACAATCAACACTAATGTTGATAAAACAACACTTCTATTAAAAGGCTTAGAATAGCCAAATGAGACTAAGACTGGAGAACCAGTAAAAGCAGTTATACCTCCACTGAATATAAATAAACAAAGGATTCTTAAGATAACAACTGAATTTGGCAACTCCCCATGAGATAAAATATCAACAGCAAATGGAGCCAAAACATATACACCCAAAACAATACAAATAGTTCCTGCCAACATCAAACGAAAACATTTATCAACAAATATTCGATCTAATGTTTTAGCGATATGAGGATATAATGCTTGATTCAACATCTGCAAAGGCACCAATGCGGTCATAGCTATTTTCTGAGCTAAGTCAAATGCTGCAACCTCTTGCATTGAAAAGAACAAACCACAAACTGTTTTTGCCATACTCGAATTAACAACAACAGATACACGTGACACAAAAAAAGGAATACTCTCTATAAAATATTGTCTAACTAATGTAAACGAAGGAAAATATAATGTAATCTTTTCAACTCTAAGGAGCATAAAAAAAGATATTATTCCTGAAATCATCCAACCTAACGACTGCAACAAAGGTATCAATAAATAATCGTCTGGTCCTTTTATAAAAATAAAAATCGTTACTGTATAAAATAGAATAGAAACAAAACGAATCAACGTAATATACTTCATCTTTTCTACTCCCTGATAAAACCATATAGGGAATAAGATTTCTGACAAACATGAAAGAAACGAGAGTAAAAACAGAATATAATTTTCCCTAAATTGCTCTACTGTTAACAATAATATAACTAAAATCAAAAAAGAAACAACAAACAAACAGCATTTTATTAACAAAACAGAAGAGACAACCTCTCCCAATTTAAAATAATCATTTCTACTGACTGATACATTCTTTACCGCAGAAACATCAAGGCCAAAATTAACAAGTATTACAAAATAAGATATAACAGCTTGGGCAAAAACAACCCAACCATACCTTTCTGCCCCAACCGTAGATATTAAATATGGCAATGCCACAAATGGCATTACCAATTTAAGTACCTCCAGTATAGACAGATATGTTGCATTATGAATTATAACTTTATATCTATTATCAAAAGAAAATTTCATTTCTTCTCATCAACTTCAATTAAACCCAAAACTTTTCATTTGTTACATCATGCATAATATCTGGCACTGTATCTTTTACAATATCATATATTTTTGAAGCGAAAAATATATCATGTAAAGCTATTCCTATATTATAAGCAAGAATTCGTTCTACATCAGATATACGCCCAGGATTCTGCATCAACAATATCCTTGCAAATTCATCAAATTGTCTAAATTGATTGAAATATTTAAAACCTTCAACATGACCTTTATCATCAGCAAATACCTTATCAAAGAACAAATCACAATTCTGAAAACCTCTCGTATGAACAGGAACAACTAAAACTCCAGGCTTAAAACAATGATCTGCAGCAAATAATCCATGAGCAACAGTAACACATGAGACAACCACATCTGCCCCAATAATCAAAGACTCAGCATCGCTAAATACAGAAAACTTTAATTGAGGGTAATCTTTGAAACGATTTATAAAATCTAATTCTTGACCTTTGTATGATAAAAGACGAATATGTAATGGACCTTTTACTATTGCCATTAAACATAGTAATGTTGCTCTAGCCGTATTTCCTAATCCCAAAAATGCATATTCTCTTGCTGTCGATGATTTCAAATACTTAATAGATAGTGCAGCAACAGCACCTGTGCGCATAGCAGTAATCCAACTTCCATCCATCAACGCCAAGAAATCTCCATTATTAGCATCATACAATAAAATATCACTTAACAGAGCAGGTTTTCGCAAAGGAAAACGAGAAACTTCTTTTACTCCAAATCGGCCACATGAAGGTATATACGATGGCATCGTATTGAAAAAGACATCAGGAGTAATAGTCATACTAATCTTATGAGGCAGACAACTATCATACTTCATGCGCAAAGCCTCTTCTACCCATTCCACACAATTAGCAGGAGAGATGGAAAGATTCCGTATCGTTTCAAAATCTATAATTTTCATAATCTAACCTCTTTTAAATATTACAACTCTTTCAAAACACGAACCAAACGAATGTTATCATGAGTAGATCGTACTGCAACACGTATATACTGTCCTGTTTTAAAAGCCTTTTTTGTTCCACAATCTTTTATCAGAATATTATATTCATTTAATAGAATTTCTGCTAATTCTTTAGACGAATACTTACTAATTATCTCACATAAGAAATAATTAGCTTGAGATGGTATTACACGTAAAAAATCTATTTGCTGCAACTCCAAAAAGAATCGATTTCGCTCTTCTATAAATGACAGACAAGCCTGCTTGTAATCCAATTCATATTTATTAAAAATTTGCATATAAAATTCAGCAAATGAATTTATATTCCAAATAGAAACATCTTTACGAACACGATTAACCAATTCAATATTCGAAGAAGCTAAAACGCCTAAACGTAATCCTGGCACACCAAAAGATTTAGAAATACTCTTTATAACTATCAAATTAGAATATTTCTTCAAAATTTGATTAGTTAACAATGTATTATCTATTGACTGTTCAGAAAAATCAACAAAAGATTCATCAATAATCATCATTATATCACGTTCTTCTGCCCATTCTATCAAACGAAAAACATCTTGTTTCAATATAAAATTACCAGAAGGATTATCTGGATTTATCAATAAAACAGAAGAAACACTCTGTGTATCAAAAAAATCCATTAAATCATCTGCAGTATAAGCAAAGTCTCTATTCTGAGGCACATATGACACTATCCGATCTTCTGCAAAACGATTAGGATACTCTTCAAAAGTAGGAAATACAACGCCTAAACGCCCTTTCAATTCTTCCATCAAGCTTTTAATCAACTCAGCAGCACCATTTCCAGGACATACAAAAGATTGCGCCAATCCAAAATATTTAGCTATTAATAAAGAATTTACATTCATGCCTGAAGGATACTCGCTTAATAACACATCAAAATTAGCCCGCATTTCCTTTTTCATCTTTTCAGGAGGAAAAAATGGATTAACTAAATAACAGTAATCTAATAATGAAGGATAACGCCAATATCCACCATACCGCTTTTGAAAACATGATAATTTATCTATTTTTTCAGCAAATATAGTTTCCGCATTATTCAAATCTTGTATATCATCTATTTCATACCATTTTTCCCCCTGCAACGGTAATGCTTTCAAATCAGGTTTATCCAATAAAGTAATTACTCGTAAAACCTGTTCATAATATTCATTACATCCCAATGCATTAATATATGCTCTCAAAAAAGGCACATAATAAGTTCTTGAAAATTCTTTGCTGAATTTATATATATTAACTGTTTTATAGTAAGATTCTTTATAATCAAAATCAAGAGCTTTTTTTGCGACAAAATTTAAGATATTATTTTCCTTATCCAACATAACAACAGTACCATCCATCCAGCTTTCATATTTTGCAACTAAAGCAATATTAGGATATGGATCAGAAAGTATTTTATCCAATACACTATCTTCAAATATCAAATCTGATTCAATTAATAATGTATCATCTTGTAACAAAGAATCTTTAGCCAAAGACAATGAATAAATATTGTTCGTTTTATCATAAATTGGATTTACAATATATTCTATAGGTAATCCACAATATGAATCTCCAATAAACTTTTTTAGTTCATCTCCTTTATACCCAATAACCATTATGACTTTCTTTAAGTCTAATTTAGAAAATTGAGTCAATACTCGTTCAATAAGCGTTACCCCGTTTACACGAATCATACATTTTGTATTATTCTGAGTAAGCTCACCTAAACGTTTACCCATGCCAGCAGCTAATATAATAACTTGCATATTTATCAGTATTTAATTATGAGATACACTCTCTTTATAAGCTTTTATTAACGACAACAATTGTTCTTTCCCAAACAAATAACCAACAGGTATCAACAGGGTAACAAGACACATTCCTATTGCGGCAAACAACTTTCTTGGCTTCACAGGCTTTTTCTTCACATATGCTTGTTCCACAACACGAGCTTTTACCTTATTTGATCCTAATGCCAACGCTATCTCTTCACGCTTTTGCAAAAGAATTAAATAAACACCCTGAAGGATTTCTTGCTGTCTCTTATAATCAATATATTCCCGTTCTTGACTTGGAACACTCGACATTTTATTTAAAATAATGTTCTCCTTCTTTTTCAAGTCACTCACAGTCAAGTCTAAACCCTTTCTGGCATTTGCGATAGAAAGAAATACTCCTTTTCTTAACTGAGATATTCTTTTATCCATGCTTCCTACCAAAGGGTTGTCTTCATTTGAATTCTGCAACAAACGAGATCGTTCAATCAATGCCTCATTATACAAACTGATGGCACTATTCTTATCGCTTTCTTTGATGGACAATAAAGAAGGTATTACATTATACTTATTCTCAGGATCTTTCACATAACTATCCAACATATCAATCACATGAGTCTGAGCCTCCGTTTCAATCACTTTTGATTGAATGTCTTTCACTTGTTCAGCATAAAATTGAATATCATATTTTAAATCCGTCAACTTGTTTTTCGTCTTATAAGCAACTATAGCCTCTTCTATATCTGCTAAATTGCTCATAACACTGTTGATACGATTATTTAAAAACAACAAAGCTTTCTGACCTTCTTCTTTCTTAATATCGCCTGCTCTATTGTTGTAATTCTCAACTATTGCATTTAACAAATCAAGTCCTCTGTTTTTCTCATAATCTCGCCATGTCATTTCAATGACATTCGAAATTTTTGAATACTCATCGACAACAAGTTCGTCCAATATTTCTTCTGCAACCCAACGAGAAGGACGTATGGTTATTTCCATATCTACATTGGGCTGTTCTTTTTTTACTGATTCCGCATAATCCAACACAAAAGAACCTTGTTTCAATTCTATAATTGCCGGCAATGAAGAGTATTCAAATTTCACCTTCTCTGAATCTAATGTGGCTGAGACTTTTACCTTGTCTTTCTTCACTTTCACTTGCAAAGTGATATCATTATTTACCTGAGCAAAGGTCACAGAATCAGCTGTAACAGTCAAAGGTGTATCATCATAAAACTTATACGACCAAGTATAAGGCTTATGATATTCCACATTCAAGCCTAATTGCAAAACCACCTTATTTAATAGGTTATTAGACTTTAGTACATTTAATTCATCATCAAGATTAATTCCTCCACCAGAAGCTCCACCAAGCCTAAATGATTTCATAAGACCAGCCGCCTCACCAAGTCCAACGCCTCCGGAAGACATGATATCCTTATCATCTTGTATCTGCACTGTTGAAAACATCTCATAGGTTTTTGGATACATCACCAAATAAAGAATTGCAAATACCAATGATACAGCAAACACAGTCATAAAGACTTTCCAATGATGCAAATAATATATAATAATATGCTTTAAACCTATTTCCTCTTTTTCGTCCATCATCATATTTCAAACAGTTATTTTTATTTAGTAATTGCCAATATTACAGTTGCGATTACAGACACTGCACTTAAGATTGAAGAAAAGACAGTAACATTATATTGCTCTGCCTGACTAAAACGTGCATTTCGTTTCTTCGCAGTATTGGGCTCTACATAGACCACGTCGTTCTGACACAAATAATAATAAGGCGAAGTAAAGACGGCAGGATCTGTAAGGTCTAAACGACCGTACTCCTTCCGGCCATTTATATCACGAATCACTAATACATTCTTACGATTTCCGTTGATCGTGAGATCTCCTGAATAACCTATGGCATCCAAGATGGAGACACGATCACTTTGTACGGGATAGCCACCTGGATTCATCACTTCGCCCAATACCGTCACCTTGAAATTGGTGATGAGTACGGTCACCATTGGGTCTTGAACATATTTAGAGATCCGTTTCTCCAAATCGGCACTCAACTCCTGCTTGGAAAGTCCAACCACATGAACTTTACCCAACACCGGGAAATTGATGTTTCCCTCTTTATCCACTAAATATGTATATAAAGATTCTGAAGGCTTAACGGGATTTTCCCCTTGTAATGCATAGGAATAGACTGGAGGATTAAAGGGTGTAACCACTGATGGATCCCATGCGGAAACAGATATATTCAATAAGTCATCTTGACAGATCTTAGTGTCATAATTCTGAGCCATTTGATTTACTTGTTCCGCCGTCAATGAATCTACACCTTGGAAATAGGCCACATCCTTAGGAACAGAGCAGGCTCCCAGCAAAAGGGCAAATACGACTACTGATAACAATTTAATTTTCATAATTCCTTTTTTCAAATGAAATGCAAATATACTATTTTTTCTTCAACTATATAGCACGATATTCATGCCCATTCTTCGTTACTGAATAACACTTTCTATAACGATGCTTTTGCATATATATTGCGGCATGGCCATCTATTTATAAAATCTTTTTTAGCCCCAATCGGTCATTAGAGCGAAAAAAAGTAAAACAGCTGAGGCTGGCAAAACAACGGTCTTGATGCAGCCTCACAAGGTGCGTCGGAAATCGATACCGAAAAGCGACGTAGACAAGAGTTAGAGGGAATAAAAACATCCATCCTTTCCACTTTTTTGGCTCTAATGACCGATTTAGGTTAAATTATTGTGTAAGTTTGCGACAAAACAAATTAAACTATGGTTGAAGTTGGAAAATACAACACTTTAAGAATTGTCAAACGGGTAGATTTCGGTATGTATCTTGAAGGTGACAACGGACAGGAGATATTATTGCCTACACGATATGTGCCGAAAGATGCGAATCCGGGAGACGAGATCGAGGTCTTTATCTATCACGACAACGAGGGACGAATCATTGCGACTACGGCTCATCCCAAGGCAACGGTTGGCGAATTCGAGTTTATGGAGGTTCGCTCTGTCAGCAACATCGGAGCCTTTCTGGATTGGGGACTGATGAAAGACCTGCTGGTGCCTTTCCGTGAACAGAAGATGCCGATGCGCGAAGGCAAATGGTATCTGGTCTATGTCAGAGTGGACAACATTACCGGCCGTGTGATGGCTACGGCTCGCATTGATAAGTTTTTGAATAACATTCCTCCGCAATATGAACATAACCAGATGGTGGATCTGCTGGTCACTGAAGAGACAGAGATTGGTTATCGTGTCATCATCAACAACTTACACTGGGGGCTTATTTATCAGAACGAGGTATTCCGCCGTCTGGAACGAGGTGAACATCTGAAAGGATATATCAAAGAGGTGCGCGACGACGAGAAGATTGATGTCAGCCTTACTCCACTGGGCTATCAGAAGGTTGAAGGCATTGCCGGCACTATTCTGGAATCACTGAAGGCTCAGGGCGGATATATTCCTGTTCACGACAAGAGCGAGCCGGATGTGATCTATTCGCTATTCCGTTGCAGCAAGAAGGCTTTCAAGCAGGCTATCGGATCGCTCTACAAACAGCATCTGATTACATTAGAGAAAGAAGGTATCCGATTGTTATAACCGGGTAACTAATATAATCGAGGGCGGTGCGTCAGAACATAAACAGCCCAATGCTGTTTACGAGCTTTAACGCACCGCCCTCTTTTCTATTTAAACTAACTTCTTAATCTAACTTCAATACAGCCAAGAACGCTTTCTGAGGAACTTCTACGGTTCCGATCTGTTTCATTCGCTTCTTTCCCTCTTTCTGCTTCTCGAGCAACTTACGCTTACGAGAGATGTCACCGCCATAACACTTAGCTGTCACATCCTTACGCACAGCCTTCACCGTCTCACGGGCAATAATCTTGGCTCCGATTGCAGCCTGAATAGCAATGTCAAACTGCTGACGCGGAATCAATTCTTTCAATTTTTCACACATGCGACGACCAAAGGTCACACTGTTATCCACGTGAGTCAATGTAGAAAGAGCATCGACAGGCTCACCATTCAACAGGATATCCAACTTAATCAGTTTACTGGGTCGGAAATCATGCAGATGATAGTCGAATGAAGCATAACCTTTTGAAATACTCTTCAGCTTATCATAGAAATCGATCACAATCTCGCCCAACGGAAGGTCGTAGTGAATCTCTACACGGTCTCCCGAAATATATTCCTGTTTGATCAGGTTACCACGCTTGCCCAGACAAAGCGTCATGATCGGACCGATATAAGAGGTGTTGGTGATGACAGATGCACGGATAAACGGTTCATCAATGTGATCGATCAATGTAGGATCGGGCAAACCGCTGGGGTTGTGCACTTCGACACATCCACCCTTCTTATCATATACCTTATAAGAAACGTTCGGCACGGTTGTGATTACATCCATATTGAACTCGCGGTCCAGACGTTCCTGAACAATCTCCATGTGCAACAAACCCAAGAATCCACAACGGAAACCAAAGCCCAAGGCGGCAGAGCTTTCGGGCTGGAAGGTCAACGAAGCATCATTCAACTGCAACTTTTCCAACGAAGCACGCAGGTTCTCGAAATCCTCCGTCTCAATGGGATAGACACCGGCAAACACCATCGGTTTCACCTCTTCGAATCCGGCGATTCCCTCTTTGGCCGGACGGTTCACATGCGTAATGGTATCACCCACACGCACCTCTTTCGATGTCTTGATACCGGAAATGATATATCCCACATCACCTGTGCGAATCTCGTCTCTCGGCATCATATCCAGCTTCAGTACGCCCACTTCATCAGCATCATACTCCTTGCCGGTTGCGATAAACTTCACATGGTCGCCTTTACGGACCACGCCGTTTACCACCTTGAAATAGGCAATGATACCACGGAATGAGTTGAAGACAGAGTCGAAGATCAAGCACTGCAACGGAGCTTCGGGATCGCCCTTGGGAGCCGGCACCTTCTCGACAATGGCATTCAAGACATCGACAACGCCTTCACCGGTCTTGCCACTGGCACGAAGAATATCTTCGCGAGGACAACCCAGCAGCTCAATGATCTGATCTTCCACCTCATCAGGCATTGCACTGGGCAAGTCTATTTTGTTCAACACCGGAATGATCTCCAAATCATTGTCGATAGCCATATATAGGTTCGAGATGGTCTGAGCTTGAATACCTTGCGATGCATCCACAATCAGCAATGCACCTTCACAGGCTGCAATCGAACGGGAAACTTCATACGAGAAATCGACATGTCCCGGAGTATCAATCAAATTCAACACATACGTTTCACCCTTATATACATACTCCATCTGGATCGCATGACTCTTAATAGTGATGCCACGTTCGCGCTCCAAATCCATATTGTCAAGCACTTGCGCCTGCAAGTCTTTACCCTCTACAGTCTTAGTGAACTCGAGCAAACGGTCTGCCAAGGTACTTTTACCATGGTCAATATGAGCAATAATACAAAAATTGCGGATATTCTTCATTTATAGTTGGCAATATATTAAAATTTCAAGATATGAAGATGGCCATATAAAGACATGGCGCATCGTCCTATTTTTTCACGGTGCAAATATAGCATTTTTGGTGAATATATGTTCTATTTAACTAGCATTCCTAAGAAACACACTTTACAATACTTTTATGTGGAAAGTGCAAATGCGATTAAACCCAATTCGGTCATTAGATTACGATTCTTGTTGGTACTTGTTTTGAGCAGATTGCAATGGCTGCGTTGAAGGCCTACTTATCATCCATAAAAATACAATAAGTCAACAGGCAGGCAAGAGACAGCTAATCCGGTCAAAATAGAGTAAGCTATTTCCGGGAATTGGGTGCCTACTCCTTTCCGACGGAGTAGTTATTCCGTCCGAACGGAGTGCCTACCCATTTTCAAAAAAGTCTATACCCTTTTTGGAAAAAGTCTATACCCTTTCTCCAAAAACTCTATAGACTATTGAAAGATAGTCTATAACCCCTTTTTTCAGGGTGTTTGGGCCGAGACAGATTCGCCTGTCAAGTCCGGCAAAGCTGCCCGTCGTTTCTGCCGGATCCGTTACCGCTTTTAGCCAATAATAATCCGGATAAAAACACAATAACTATCTCCCCGATGTACGTTAAAAAAAACGTGTGATTACCTGTTGGCGGAATGAAATTAGCGCATATTTAATTCCATCAACGGTTTTTTTACAAAGTCCTATCAGCATTATGACGAGTATCTTCATGCCAACAAGTATAGTTTTTCAAATGTAGCATAGGATAATTAGGACAATTATTATACTTTTGGCATACCATTTGTATTAAAAAGCGTATGACAATACAAGAAATAAACAAAACATATAACCGCATTATTGGCTCGTTGGATGCCAAAGAACTGAAGAATGCTTTCGATTTCCTGCAAGGATTTATTGCAGGCATCCGTGATTATTCGTTTCAAGACAAACTTGATGAGTTGCAGAATACCTATAAATATATGTTGCGCTATCGTATCGATGGCGTGAAAGATCCTATGGAGACGCAGATCTATAACAATCTGCTGACCGCGGTCTATGAATTGGCCGATCTGATCCGCAACCGGGCTCTTACGGTGAACTCGTCGGTCTCTTATTACCGATACAAGCGTTCGCTACAACGGACCAACGAGACATCTTATGCTGATTTCCATAAACGATTGTGCACTAATCCGGCCGAACTGACTCTGCCCGAACGACAGATTCAGGAGTCTATGCTCACAGGTCTGTTCAACAAGCTATGGACTTCCGAACCTCTCTCTGCGGCCGATGCTACTGAGATTCAGCGGATGCTACAAGATTCCGAGATGCCTCTCTACATGCGATGCCAGATGGTTTCTGCTCTTATGCTGGGATTACAGACTCTTTTCGACAAGGAAAAGATCTATCTGCTGATTGATGCTACCAACATGCCGGAAGATGAGTTGCGGATTCGTGCTCTTATCGGCCTGTTACTGGCTCTTTATATGTACAGAAAGCGTACAGCGCTGTATCCGCAGATCGAGAACCGACTCTCTGCTCTTGCCGAGAGTTATCCTAAGTTTGGCAAACTGTTACAGACCATCACCCTGCGATTTATATTGGCACGCGAGACAGAAAAGATCTCACGCAAATTGCAAGACGAGATTATTCCTGAAATGATGAAGATGAATCCGCAAATCAGCCAGAAGATCAATCTGAAAGATCTGACTCCGGAACAGCTGGGTGACGAGATGAATCCCGAATGGCAAGAGATGATTGCCAATAGTGAACTGGGTAAAAAGATGGAAGAGTTCACCGAATTGCAGATGGAGGGCGCCGATGTGATGCACTCTACTTTTGTTCATCTGAAGAATTTCCCCTTCTTCCGCGAAGTGGGCAACTGGTTCCTGCCTTTTACAACCTATCATACCTCTTTGACGAATGCACAGAATCAGAGTGAGACAGAAAAGCAGATATTAGACTCTATGACTATTGCCTCTCTGATGTGTAACTCAGATAAATATTCTCTCTATTTCAGCATGATGGAAATGCCCGAACAGGCTCGCAAGATGATGCTGAACCAGTTTGACGGCCAGACCAACGAGATGATTCAGCAAAACCGAGAGGAACTTCTCAACAAATGGGGAAGACAAGAGGTGATTGCCGGACAATATATTCAGGATCTGTACCGCTTCTTCAAGCTGCTGCCCGAGCATCTCGACTTTGAAGACATCTTCACCTATCCGCTCGATTTCCATAATCTGCCCATCTTGCAGCCCTATTTCTCTGACGATGAGAGCCTGACTAATATCGCTGAATATTATCTGCATAAGAACTACTTCCGCGAAGCACTGATCATTTTCGACAAGCTATCCAAACATAATCAGGAGAATGGCATCTTGTTCCAAAAGATTGGCTACTGTAAGCAGATGGACAACGACATCGAAGGTGCATTGGAGGCTTATCTGCATGCCGATCTGCTTCAGTCTGAAAGTAAATGGCTGATACGACGCATTGCCGGATGCTATCGCACCTTGAAACAACCGGAAAAGGCACTGAAATATTATCACCGCTACGAATCCCTGAATCCGGACAACTTGTCTATTCAGATCAGTATCGGTCATTGCCATCTGGAACTGAAAAACTATGACGAAGCGCTGAAGTATTATTTCAAAGTGGATTATCTGGACAATAAGAGCAACAAGGCTTGGCGTCCTATTGCCTGGTGTTCATTCCTGACGGGCAAATATGATCAGGCTCGCAACTATTATAAAAAGATTCTGGATGCCAATCCGAATATGCAGGACTATCTTAATGCCGGACATACAGAATGGGCTTTGCAGAATATGAAGGGCGCACTGCTTTTCTATAAAAAAGCCGTGCAGAGCGAGAACGGCGATTTTGCCAAGTTCCAGGAACAGTTCAATCAAGACATCCCGGATCTGCTGCTGGCCGGTATCGAAGAACAGGAATATCCATTTATGTTGGACCAACTGCGTTATTCTCTGGATAATGCCTTTTAATTAATGAGTATTTGCATGACACAATTCAAGAAATATATCTTAGGACTGGCTTTATTGAGTGCCTCAGCCGGAGCCTTCGGGCAAGAGAATGCAACTTCTTACGATGTGGAGCTGTTTGGCTCTGCCGCCACCGGACGTTATACGCCCTTCTGGATGACAAGCAACCGGTATGGAGTCGTTCCGTTGGAAGCAAACAATGGATATCTGAGAGCTTCCGTATTGCACAAGCAATCGTTCGGCAAAGGCTTTCATTGGACGGCTGCACTTGACTTGGTGGGCGTTACACCTCGTTATCGCAACGCCTATATCCAGCAGCTTTATGCCGAAATCGGATACAAGAGCCTATTGCTTAGCATCGGAAGCAAAGAGTCAAACTCCTCCTTTGAATTAGACCCGCGATTAAGTAGTGGTGATGTAATCCGCTCTCGGAATGCGCGTCCCGTTCCGGAACTATCGTTAAGCATGCCTCGATTCTCCGTGGTTCCTGCCACAAAAGGATGGCTGCAGGTGAAGGGAAACTTCTCGGTCGGACGTTCGTTTGACAACGACTATCTGAAGCAGTTTGTCAACCCCACACAATCTTTTGTCAAGGATGTATTATGGCATTATAAATCGTTTTACTTCCAGATCAAAGACACGAAGAATCACTCTCCGCTGTCTGGTACAATCGGCGTACAGCATGTTGCTTTATGGGGCGGAACATCAACCAATCCCAACATAGGCGAACAACCTCATTCCTTAAAGGACTTCTTCCGCGTCATCTGCGGAAAATCGGGTGGCGACAATGCGACTATCTCCGACCAGATCAATGTATTGGGAAGTCATCACATCTCGTATGACCTGCGCTTAAGCTACACGCGCGACAAATGGGCATTGCAGGGATATCACCAGCATCTTGCTTCCGACAAATCAGGTTTGGAGCTTGACAATGGAGCCGATGGCCTATGGGGTTTGCGATTGGATCTGCCGCGTTTTCCTTGGCTCAGCAAAGTAGTGTTTGAATATTTCACAACCCTAAACGGTAGTGGTCCTTTCCACCTCCTCGATTTCGACCGCGTCAATCATCCCGGTCGTGGTGGTGGAGATGATAACTATTACAACAATGGAGAATATGTAGGAGGAAACTCCTATTTCAACCGCGGAATAGGATCACCTCTGGTTCCTTCTCCCGAATACAACGACAACGGGAAATTAGGCTTTTTTTGTAACCGCGTACAAGACTGGCATTGGGGAGCAGAGGGTCAAATCTCTCCGCAAGTATCGTATCGACTGCTTGTTACCTTCATGAACGGATGGGGAAAATCCAGTACGCCTTTTCTGAAGAAAAAAACGGGAACTTCCTATCTGTTAGATCTCTCTTATACACATCCTTCTCTTCCTGAATGGCACTTCTCCGGATCTATAGCTGGCGACACGGGCCGTCTTTTGGGAGATAACGGCATCGGATTCAACCTAAAGGTGAGTAAACAGGGAATATTAAAGAGGTGGTAATAAGAACGATTGTTCTTGTTCATCTTAATTGAGAGGCTGCATCAAAACAACTACAAATACAAATAAAAGTTCGTGTATAATACAAATAAATACAATAAGTCAATAGGTGCTTTTTACAATAACAAGTCGAAGAATAAAAACATGCCTACCCATTTGGAACGGAGTAACTACTCCGCTGGAAAGGAATAGTTACTCCGTTTTGAAAAAAAGTCCTCCTTACCGCCCTACTCAATCTCGGCCAGCAAATCGAGTAGCATCTGCAAAGCAGTTGTGGCAGACTGTTCGATCACCTCGCCACGGCTGCCCTCAAAATGATAGCATCGCGAAACCAGGCGGTCACACACGGCAGCAGTTATCCACACAGTGCCCACGGGCTTCTCGAGAGTTCCGCCACCCGGACCGGCTATGCCCGATGTGGCCACGGCACACTCACAACTCAACGCCAGCATCGCACCACGAGCCATCTGCTCAACAACCGGACGACTGACCGCTCCATGGGTCTGCAAATCGGCTTCAGAAACACCCAGCAACTGATGCTTCACTTTGTTACAATAGGAAACAATTCCACCCGTGAAGTATGCCGAACTTCCGGCAATAGAGGTGATACGGTTGGCAATCCGTCCGCCCGTACAACTCTCGGCTGTTCCCATGCAAAGACTCCGCTCACGAAGTTTCGCCCCAATCAGCTCTTCCACACTCATCATTTCTGTTCGCCTAACTGAGACACCATGCGCGCAAACGGTGCTGCATCCATCGGACAGAACACCTTGTCGTAATATTTATAATAGCCGGTAATAGCCACCATTGCGGCGTTGTCCGTTGTAAATGAGAACTTAGGAATATGCACCTTCCAGCCATATCGCTTGGCATGATCGAGGAAGGCATCACGCAGACCGGAGTTGGCCGATACGCCTCCTGCCACAGCCACTTCTTTGATATGCAAGTCTTTGGCCGCTTTGCGCAACTTATTCATCAATATATCTATCACGGTTGCCTGCAACGATGCACACAGGTCTTTCTTGTTCTTCTCGATAAAATCGGGATCTTCTTTCAAAGCATCACGCAACGTGTAAAGGAAAGAGGTCTTCAGTCCGCTAAAGCTATAATCGTAGCCCGGAATATGCGGTTTGCTGAAGGTAAATGCCTTGGGATTGCCCTCGTTGGCCAAACGGTTCACCACCGGGCCGCCCGGATAGCCCAATCCCATCACCTTGGCACACTTGTCGAAAGCCTCGCCGGCAGCATCATCGATGGTCTGACCTATCACCTCCATATCGTTATAGGCATTCACCTTAATAATCTGCGAATTACCGCCCGACACCAATAGGCAGAGGAATGGGAAAGAGGGTTGATTATTATCGTCGGGACTCTCTTTGATGAAGTGGGCCAACACATGTGCCTGCAAATGGTTGATCTCGATCATCGGTATCTCCAACGAAGCAGCCAAGCCTTTGGCAAAAGAGGTACCGACCAGCAACGATCCCATCAGACCCGGCCCACGTGTAAAGGCAATAGCATTCAGTTCGGACTTATCAATGCCCGCACGTTTGATGGCTTCGGCCACAACCGGAATAATGTTTTGCTGATGGGCACGAGAGGCCAATTCCGGCACAACTCCTCCATAAGCCTCATGCACAGCCTGACTGGCAATCACATTTGACAACATAACACCGTCACGAATCACGGATGCTGATGTATCATCACAAGAGGATTCAATCCCCAAAATCGTAACACTCATATATCTTGTTCTATTTTTTCTGCAAATTAACGAAATCTATCGCGATATTATTGTAGTTTTGTAGCAATAAATCGTGAAAAGATATCAGAGGACTCAAATACATAATTGCAATTCTATTCGCTATCTTTTGGATATTCTATGCAATGCCTGCCCTTCTGTTGCGAATACCCTATGTGCAACAACAGGTTTCAAGCATCGCCACTGAAGAATTATCCAACTATTTGGGTGTACCCGTCAGAATAGGCAATGTTGACATTGAATGGTTCAACCATCTGGCCCTTGAGGATCTCTACCTCGAGGATCAGCAAGGGAAGGTGTTGTTCGAGGCCAACCGCGTCTCTGCCGGATTTGAACTGAAGCCTCTGCTCGAGGGCAAACTGGTCTTTACCTCGGCCCGGTTGCTCGGTTTCTCTCTCAACCTCAACAAACCAACTCCCAAAGACAAACTGAATCTACAGTTCGTGATTGATGCCTTCGCCAGCAAAGATACGCTGAAGAAGCGGAAAGATATTGACTTGCGCTTCAACTCGGTGCTGATCCGTAAGGGCAATATCAAGTTTGATGTGGCCAGTGCCAAAGAGACTCCGGGCAAGTTCAACCCCAAGCATATCGACATCCGTAACCTGAGTGCCAAGATTGCGCTGAAGGCTTTCAACAAAGACAGCCTGAACGCAACCATCAAAAAGATGAGCTTCATGGAGGCAAACGGATTCTTCCTGGAAAGGCTCATGGTCAACGTCGTGGCCAACCACGACAGCGCACAGGTCAATAACTTCGAGATTCAGCTGCCCCTGACGCACCTGAAGATTCAGAAGGCTATGATGAATCTTACGGAGGTGAACGATATAAACGACTTCTTGAACCATGCGCCGGTGCAGCTCGACATCGCTCCTTCCCAAATCTGCCTGAAAGACCTGACGGCTTTTGTCCCGGCCTTCAAGAACTTTGCCGACACCATTGAACTGACTGCCGGAGCCACGGGAACCATCAACGACATCAACATGCAACGACTCTCGCTGAAGTATAGCGACAAACTGCTGTTCGAGGGTAAGATGGATCTGAAGGGAATCACACATCCGGCAACGGCCTATCTGTTCGGACAGGTGCGAAGGATGTATATCACCAACGATGGTTTGACGGGACTGATCAACAACTTCAGCCAGCAAGATGTTGCTCTGCCTAAGCAGCTTCATGAGCTGGGAACGATCCATTTCACCGGCGAAATTGCCGGCTTCTTCGACAACTTGGTGGCCTTTGGAAACTTCTCGACCGCCATTGGATCGATCCAAACGGATATGATTATTGGTAAGAACAAGGAGCAGAATATCGCCACCTATCTGAAGGGAAACATCACATCGAGCGACCTGCAATTGGATCGGCTGTTTCCGGAAAACAATCCTTATGGCAACATCCGCTTCAACATCAAGCTGGATACGCAACGCCCTATCGACGGAAACTTTGCCGGAGACATTAAAGCAGAGATACAGGAGTTTGACTTCAAGCAATACAAATACGAGAATATTCTGCTGACCGGTAACTTCAAGAAGAATTCGTTCGACGGAAGTGTATCGGTCAACGACCCGAACGGACAGCTACAGGCTGAGGGTTTCTTCCGCCATCAGGGGCAAAACTCCCTCTTTAACTTTACTGCCGACGTCAAGAATCTACGTCTCGACAGCCTGCATCTCACCCAAAAGTATGAAGAACCGGAGATCTCTTTTGCTCTGAATGCCGACTTCACGGGTAACAATATCGACAATGCCGAGGGTATTATCCGTCTCGACAGCTTTTCGTTCAAGACAAAACCGCATCAGTTTTTCCTCGACAAGCTCGAGATTAATGCTTCGGGACATTCGGAGAAGCGCCACCTGACCATCCGCTCCGAACAGATCAACGGAGAGGTGATCGGTGCCTATTCGTTTACCACCATTGTGCCCAGTCTGCTGAACACCATGAAGGAATACGTTCCGGCACTGATCAATCAGCTGCCTAAGCGGGGACGCACCAAAGAAAACGACTTCTCTCTGTTACTGACGGTTGAAAACACCGAAGCACTGTCAAACACCCTGAAACTGCCCTTTACCATAATGCAGCAGGGACGCATCACCGGGCAATACGACAACCAACACAACAAGTTCAACTTTAATGCCTCACTGCCTCAATTCAATATCGGCAAATCGATGTTCGAAGCGGGCTATCTGTCTTGCGACAACCTGTATGACCAGGTGAATCTGGAGGTCAAGGCTATCAACTACAACCAGAACGGACAAAAGAATGTGGTGAACCTGCAGGCCAAGGCCAAAGAAAACAAGGTTGATACCGACATACATTGGTCGAACAACCGGGAGCGTATGTTTCGTGCCGATCTTTCAGCCTCTACCCTCTTTACGGAAGAGGAACGGGAAAACAACAAACGTCCCGCTCTGCGCACCGATATAAAACTGAAACAGAGTCCGGTTGTCATCAATGACACGCTGTGGAATGTGTTGCCTTCATCCATCCGCATCCAAGAGGGACAAGTCAATGTGCGCGACTTCAAGGTTACACACGACAAACAGTATATCCATCTGGACGGCCAAGTGTCAAAAGACCCCAACGACACGCTGAAGCTCAACTTGAATCAGATAGAACTGAGCTACATCTTCGATATCCTGAATATTCCGGTCTTGCAGTTTGCCGGGAAAGCCACCGGAGCGTTCAACATCAACGACCTGTTTGGCAGCCGCATCCTCAATACCGACCTGGAGGTGAAAGACTTCTCCTTCAACAAGGTCACGCTGGGCCGATTGAATCTATACAGCGAATGGGACGACGAGCAACAGGGCATTCTGATGTTAGGCAGTATCTATAAGAACGATACCACCTGGACCGATGTGAATGGCTACATCTATCCGGTCGGTCCCAAAGCCGGACTGTCGCTCCATTTCGATGCCAACGACATCAATGTAGCCTTCTTGAGTCCGTTTGTCGAGAAGGTGGTGAAAGACATCAAGGGACACGGCTTCGGTCATGTACATCTGTATGGGCCTTTCAAGAATCTGAATGTCGAAGGAGATGCCTATGTGGCCGATGGTGGCGTGGGCATAGAGTTTACCAACACCTATTACACCTTCTCCGACTCGGTCCACATGGACAGTCTGTCGGTGAACCTGAAGAATATCACGGTCAAAGATAAATTCAACAACAGCGGAAAGGTGAATCTGAAGTTTAACCATAAACATTTCCGCGACTTCGACTTCCTGGTAGATATCAGTGCCAACCGTATGCTGATGTATGATGCCACCAGAAAACACAATCCGTTGATCTATGGCACCGTGTTCGGCAGTGGTTCAGCTCGCATCAAAGGAAATGAAAAGCTGGTCGATTTCGACATCAATATGCGTAGCGAACCCGACACCAAGGTCTATCTCGACTTCCTGAATAACAACAGTGCAGAAGAGTATGACTTTATCACCTTTGTGGATAAGAAGAAACAACTCACGGTCGATTCATTGAGCAACGACACCTTGCGAATCAACCCCTTTGCTTCGGACAAAGGGGCCGAACTGCGTATGAACTTCCTGCTCGACATCACACCGGATGCCAACATCGAACTGATTATGGACCCTGTGGCCGGAGACCGTATCAAGGGAATCGGCACCGGAAGCCTGCAGGTACAATATGGCACGAATACCGACCTGCGCATGTATGGCGGTGTGAACATCACGGAAGGAAACTACAACTTCAGTCTGCAGCAGATCATTCATAAAGACTTTAAGATACGCGACGGCAGCACCATTGATTTCCACGGAGATCCTTTCAATGCCAACATGAACATCAATGCCATCTATAACCTGACGGCCAATCTGAGCGACTTGGATCAAGGCTTGGCAGTAGAAAGTCCGCGCATGAATGTGCCGGTCAACTGTGTGTTGATGCTGGATGGTATGCTACGTAGTCCTACCATCTCATTTGACCTGGAGCTGCCGGGATCTAATGAAGAGTTGGAAAGACAGGTGAAGAGCTTGGTGGATACCGATGACATGATGACGCGTCAGATCGTCTATCTGCTGGTGTTAAACAAGTTCTATACGCCCGACTACACCAATGGCTACCGCTCGAACGACCTGAATGCTGTAGCCTCATCGGCTATCTCGTCACAGCTATCAAGCATCCTCAGCAGCTTTACCGACAAAGTGCAGATTGGTGCCAACATACGTGCCGGTCAAGAGGGATTTGACAACAGTACCGAGATGGAGATGCTTCTATCGAGCCAGCTGCTCGACAACCGACTACTGATTAATGGTAACTTTGGATATAAGAACAGCTACTACACGGAGCAGAAGAATGTGTTTGTGGGAGAGTTCGACCTGGAATATAAGCTGACAAAGAACGGAGAAATCCGACTCAAAGCCTATAATCATGCCAACGACATGTATCAATATCTGAAGCAGTCGTTGACGACTCAAGGAGTTGGTATCATGTTTAAGAAAGACTTTACACATCTTTCCGAGATGTTCCAGCGCAGAAAGAAACTGCTGTTAGCTCCTCTTCCCCAAGACTCTGTCGCAACACCAAAGGCGAAGGTCGATAGCATTGTGCCGCCCCAAGAAGAGCCTCGTCCGGTGACAAAGAAGAAGAAGAACTAACAGCTATAAGAAGGATTAGGGGAAATATTCTCTGAATAGCTCAAGCATCTGTAACTTGGCCTTCTCAAAGTCTTGCACACCGCCCAACTCACGGGCCAACGAGGTAACGCCTTTATCGGTGAATCCACACGGATTAATCAGAGAGAAATAGTCCAGATCGGTATTGATGTTCAAGGCAAAGCCGTGCATTGTCACATAGCGGCTACTCTTCACTCCGATAGCACAGATCTTACGTGCTCTTCCCGGCACATGCGGATCGATCCACACACCGGTTGCCCCGGCCAATCGCTCCCCTTTCAAGCCATACAGAGCCATAAAGCGGATTACAATCTCTTCGACTGTCTCGATGTAATGACGCAAACCCATGTTCCAATGCTCCAAGTCAAACACCGGATAACCCGTAATCTGTCCCGGACCATGATAGGTAATGTCGCCACCACGATTGATGTGATGATAAGAAATGCCACGAGCCTTCAACACCGACTCCGGAATGAGCAGATTGGCCTCTTTCCCACTTTTGCCGATTGTCAAAACCGGCTGATGTTCACAAAAGAACAATTGACTTTCGGCAGTATGCCCTTCTGCCTTCGCCTGCAACAAGGCATCAAAAGCAGCGGTCTGACGCTCTAAGGCATCGGCATAAGCGATGCGTCCTAAATCTTGATAACGGAAACTTTCCATGATATTCTCTATTATATATTATTATACTTTTATTTTGCACGACCTGCCTGATATCCCATATCAATATGCGACAGTTTGCCCATCAGCGAAAGAATCGCACCTCTGCGCTTCAACATATATGCCGACGGTTTCGCCGAATTGAAGCGACGAGGATTGGGAAGTGTGGCGGCAATCAAAGCGGCCTCTTTGCGTGTCAGCTGATAGGCTTTCTTTCCGAAATGAGCCTTGGCCACGGCCTGCACACCGTATATGCCATCTCCCATCTCAATGGAATTCAGATAAACCTCCATGATGCGCTCTTTGCCCCAGACCCATTCAATCAGAAGGGTAAAGTAGGCCTCAATTCCCTTGCGAATATAGGATTTACCCGGCCAAAGAAAAACATTCTTGGCTGTCTGCTGAGTGATGGTGCTGGCTCCTCTCACCCGCTTTCCCTGTTCCGCTTCGATGCGAGCCTTGCGTATCTGATTCATATCAAAGCCATTGTGTTCTAAGAAGAGATTGTCTTCCGAGGCTACCACGGCCTGCACCATCGGCTGAGCTATTGCAGAAAGCGGCACCCATTGATGCTTCAACACGACCGGCTTTCCCGCCTGCTTCTGCTCGATCATCCGCATAAACATCAACGGTGTATAATAAACCGGAACATATTTATAAACCACCACAATCACCCAGCTGGACACAAACAGAAAAAGCAGCAGGTTTCGTATTCCTATCCCTATTCGCTTCATCATATACATTCTTTCTTATCGTTTGTTTTCTTCTGCGCAAAGGTATCATTTTTATGACGAGTGGCGATCTTGTTTCAGAAAACAAAAAGCGATAGAGGTGTATTATCCCAATTCGGCCATTAGATTACGATTCTTGTTTGGAGCAGGTTGCAATGGCTGCGTTGCATTTCACTAATTCCGGCATACACAGAAAAAGGCTGTGCCAAATCAAAAACTTTGACACAGCCTCCATCGCCACAAAAGAGTCTTCAAGCAACGAGATCATAAAAGAACGATCTATCTAAAATCTAATTCTTATTGATCTTTGAACGCTGCTTGTTATATTTAATCTTGTCAAATCGATAATAGCGGGCAGCACGGTGAGAAACTCCTGTTTCCTGATCGTCGGTCTGCACAATATATTCCAACGTACTCATCTTCTTGTGGAAATTTCGTACATCCAACGTCTTGTTATAGATAATTTCAAATACCCGTCTCAACTGGAATGCCGTAAACTTGCTCGGCAGATAATTAAATACAATAGCCGGTTCGCGCTCTATCCAGCCACGAATCTCTTGCACAGCTGCTGTGATAATTTCTAAATGGTCAAATGGCAAATCAGGTAACGCATCAACGGGACACCAATACATAGAACTATCCTGATTGTCCATAGCTATATTTCGGCCATTCTTGCAAAAAGCCAAATAGGCAATGGAGATCAGTCGTCCTATCTTCATCTGCAACGATTCTTCCAACCATAATCTATCCGATTCATTGCTTGTTCGAGAAGGTGACCCGAAACAACGGAACTGGCGTAACTGCACACGCTTTAGTCCGGTTGTCTCATTCAATGTACGAACCGCTGCAGCATCCAAATCTTCGCCATCATAAATCAAACTTCCCGGAAGTTTGTAACCTAATACATTTCCCGCTAGGTCTTTGCGTTCAACCAGTAAAACACACAGTTTATCATTACTAATGCCCATCAATACGCAATTAACAGAAACATGCGTAAACAACATCTCTTCATTTGTTCCTTGTGTTTTCATACTATTTTTTATCTTTATTTGGATATGCCACAAATATACACACTTTTTTTTTCAACAAAAGAAATGTATTTATTTTTTACAAAAATGCAACTATTTATTTATCTGATAGTTCATTGTCTTATACTATACATTATCACATAAGTGTTTTCGCTAATTCAAGCTAACCTTAATGACGGTGTATTATAAGGCAAACAGCTGCATTGCTTTTCGGAATTCGGTCACAGCTTCAGAGCCGTGCATTCTACTGATTCTGATAAACCCAAATCGTCATTAGAACGAAAAAAGTAAAAACAACTGACTATTTTTATTCTTTCCAACTCTTGTCAGCACTTCTTTTGGCATCTTGCTTCCGCCTGCGTTTCGACATATCCCGCTATGCCTTCAACGTAGCCATTGCAATCTGCTCAAAACAAGTACCAACAAGAATCGTAATCTAATGACCGAATTGAGAAAAACCGAAAAGGCTGCATCAAAACAGTTAGTTTGACGCAGCCTCTATAATAAATCACCCAATATAAACAGAAAATAAAGATCAAGCCTTCAGCAGACGGCTCATGGCACTTCGCAACACCGCTTCTGGCAACCGACGACGTTCGGCATACTCTTTTAGTTGATCGTCGCCCACACGACCTACCATAAAATAGGATGATGCGGGGTGAGCTATGTAAAGTCCGCTCACTGATGCTGTCGGAGACATGGCTCCGTTTTCAGTCAGCTCAATGCCAATCTGAGACATGCCAAGCAACTGATCTATCGAGCTGATGAGCAACTGGTCGGGCAAAGAGGGATAACCCATTGCCGGACGAACACCTTGATATTTCACCTTAAACAGATCGGCTATCGCTAAGGATTCCTCCTTGGCATATCCCCAAAACTCCTTACGGATCTTCTCGTGCAGATATTCAGCCGTTGCCTCTGCCAAACGGTCTGTCAAGGTCTGCAACAACAGGCTTCCGAATGAATCTCCTTCGGCTTCAAACTCGGCCTTCAGCGTTTCGAGTCCGGCGCCACCTGTCACGGCAAATGCACCCACATAATCGGTACGACCTTCTGAGGCCGGCATCACAAAGTCGGCCAACGAACGGCAAACTTTCGTATCGTTATCGACCTGCTGACGCAAGATGGGCAACAACAGATCGCCAATCTGTATATCATCGCCTTTACTATTGGCCGGGAACAATCCATAAATTGCCCGGCAGCAATCTACCTTCATCCGCACCAGACGATCCAACAAGCGGCTCGCCTCTTTGAAGAGTTGCATGGCTTCTGCCGCCTTCGCACGCTCATTTTCGGGGAAACTTGCCAGCCAAGAGGCTCGACAGGAATCACATCCATGAATCTGGCTGATTTCGGACAAACGTCCGCCCAACTTCCACGCAGTAAAGAAGAAACTCCAATGGATATAGGGAATCACCTCTTCCAGCGGAATTGAGGGCAGCACATGAACACCCAACTGATTGGGAACAACCGGAACATAACTTTTCCAATCAATCTGCAGACGACGATCACGAGCCTCTTGCAACGACAACAACGGTTTCTGCTTCTGCTCTACGGTCTCACGCAGACGCTTATATTCTTCACGCAGCTCCGTCAGATAGTTGTCTCGAGTTTCAGGATTCAACAACTTAGCAGCAATCAGCGGATTCTGAGAAGCATCAGCCACATGAATGACCGGCCCTTCATAGTGAGGAGCTATTTTGACTGCGGTATGTAGCTTCGATGTGGTTGCTCCGCCCACCATAATAGGAATCGTCAAACCTGCCTTGCGCATCTCTTCTACCACATGAACCATCTCGTCCAACGAAGGAGTGATTAATCCGGACAGACACACTACATCCGGCTGTTCTTCAATGGCTTTCCGCACAATCACATCGGCCGGCACCATCACGCCTAAGTCAACAACCTCGTAGTTGTTACAAGCCAACACAATAGACACGATGTTCTTACCAATATCATGTACGTCACCCTTCACTGTAGCAAAAAGTACCTTTCCTGCCTTTGACGATCCGGCTGCCTTTTTCTCTGCTTCAATAGCAGGTTGCAAGATTGCCACTGCCTTCTTCATTGTACGGGCGGTCTTCACCACCTGAGGCAAAAACATCTTGCCGGCACCAAACAGGTTGCCCACCTTGTTCATACCACCCATCAAAGGTCCGTCAATGATTTCAACGGCATAGCGATACTGCTTCAATGCCTCCTGCAAATCCTCTTCCAGATGATCACTGACACCCTTCACCAAGGCATATTCCAGACGATCGGCCAACGAGGATTCTCGCCAAGCCTCCTGCTTCTCTGCCTCACCACCGGCTGACGCCTGCTGATGCAGCTCCTGCGCATAGGCAATCAGCTCTTCGGCTGCCTCGGGACGACGACACAAAACCACATCCTCAAGCAAAGTGCGGAAAGCTGGTTCAATATCTTCATACACCACAGATGTGGATGGATTCACGATGCCCATATCCATACCTTTGGCAATGGCATGATAGAGGAAGACCGAGTGCATAGCCTCGCGTACATAGTTATTACCGCGGAAAGAGAAAGAGAGGTTGCTGACACCTCCGCTCACCTTGGCTCCCGGCAAATTGTTCTTGATCCATTCGGTAGCACGGATAAAGGCCAAGCCATAGCCATTATGCGCTTCCATACCCGTTGCAATAGCCAACACGTTCGGATCAAATATAATATCTTGCGGATTAAAACCAACCTTTTCCGTCAATAGACGATAAGCCCGTTCGCATATCTCAATCTTGCGTTCATAAGTGTCCGCCTGACCTTGTTCGTCAAAAGCCATCACCACCGTAGCCGCGCCCAACTGACGGATGCGAGTGGCATGCTGCAAGAATCGCTCTTCTCCCTCTTTCAGTGAGATTGAATTAACGATGCTTTTACCCTGCAGGCACATCAATCCCTGCTCTATCACCTCCCATTTTGAGGAGTCGATCATCACAGGCACACGAGCAATATCAGGCTCTGCGGCAATCAGGTTGAGGAAATGAACCATCTCTTTGACAGCATCCAACATTCCGTCATCCATATTGATATCAATCACCTGAGCACCATCTTCCACCTGCTTACGGGCAATCATCAGTGCCTCTTCATAGTTTCCCTCTTTGATCAGACGAAGGAACTTGCGCGAACCGGCCACGTTACAACGTTCTCCGATATTGATGAAATTATTCTCTGGTTTCACCTCCAACAATTCCAAACCTGAGAGCCACAATGCCTCGGCCTTAGCTACCGGCACATGGGGTTTTGCGCCCTTCACCAATTCAGGGAAACGGGCAATATGCTGCGGAGTAGTACCACAACAACCACCCAACACATTGATTAAACCCTCTTCGACAAATGGTTTGACGTGCATAGCCATCTTCTCGGGTGTTTCATCATAACCACCAAAACTATTGGGAAGTCCGGCATTGGGATAAGCACTGATATAATAAGGTGCATGGGCAGCCAAATCAGCCAGATAGGGCTTCATATCGGCGGCACCAAACGAACAGTTCAAACCAATGCTGACAATATTGGTATGCTGCACAGAGGCCAGAAATGCCATCAAGGTCTGACCCGAAAAGGTTCGTCCTCCCTGAGCTGAGAGAGTCAATGACAACATCACCGGAAGTTCTGCCCCTTTCTCTTTCAACACAGTCTCTGCGGCCTCCAAACCAGCCTTCACATTTAATGTGTCAAAGGTTGTCTCAAATAAAATAATATCAACGCCACCATCAATCAGGGCTTCAACCTGCTCTTTATAGGCATGATAGAGATCCATGTAAGTAACCGCGCGATAGGCCGGATCACCGACGTCGGGACTCATAGAGGCCGTCTTATTGGTTGGACCTAATGATCCTGCCACAAAGATCTGACGATCGGGATGTTCGGCCATAAAGGTATCGGCCACCTCGCGAGCCAGCCGACCCGAAGCCAGGTTCATCTCACGCACATAACTCGCCATCTCATAGTCGATCATCGACACCGCATTGGCATTGAATGTATTGGTGGCAAAAATATCGGCACCAGCCTCCAGATACTGACGGTGGATCGAGGCAATCACATCCGGACGTGTAATACTCAAGAGGTCGTTATTTCCCTTCAGTGGCAACGAATAGTCTTTGAACCTCTCGCCACGATAATCCTCTTCGGTCAGTTTAAACCCCTGGATCATGGTTCCCATACCGCCATCCAGAATCAATATGCGCTCTTTAAAGAGCTGTAGCAACTGCTGTTTTTTATTCATGTATTCAGTCTTGTTTCCTACAGAACAGACAGCATCTTAATGCTTGAATGCTCTATCCATTTCACGACGATCGTCACGTTCTCTGATCGAATCGCGCTTATCATATTCTTTCTTTCCCTTGGCAATAGCGATAACCAACTTTGCCAAACCTTTATCATTAATAAACAGACGTGTCGGCACAATGGTAAAACCATTATTTTGTGCAGCTGTTTCAATCTTGCGAATCTCCTTCCTATTCAGCAACAACTTACGGTCGCGACGGGCTATATGATTATTATATGTTCCGTAAAAATATTCAGCCACATACATATTCTTCACCCACACTTCGCCCTTCTCCACCAAACAGAACGTATCAACCAGACTGGCTTTTCCTAAACGGATAGACTTGATTTCGGTTCCTGTCAATACGATACCGGCCGTAAAAGTTTCGAGCAGTTCATAATCGAACGTTGCTCTCTTATTCTTAATCAGAACGTTAGTTTTTATCTTTTCTTTCATGTTTACTTCTTCTTAAATATGCAAACCTGGCATCAACAGAGCCAACACGAACCCGATTATCATAGGCGATAACAAGATTACGGCGGTTATTACAGTCACAAACCTCAGACGTATCTTATCTTCTACTTCTAACCAGGAACCAACTCCTTCCCATACAATATAGAATGTATAGAAAATAAATATTCGAAGAAAAAAGAAATCGGGCAACAAGGCCAACACAATGTTCAAGGCGAACATCAAAGAGGAAGCATAACCGATAAATCGCTGCCACAGACGCAGGTCTTTGGTCCGCTTGAGCCAACTCTGCCACAATTCGTTCATCACATAAGAGGCCAGATAAAAACCACCGAATGACGATACCAAAGTCTTGATAGCAAATTTCAATGACAACTCAACATCAAAAACCTTGTCTGAAAACGACTTTCCCAAAAAGGCAGCCACCGTCACCATTCCAATCAGGGGATAGACAAATCGAGACAAAAACTCCTCATTGTCTTCTTTCTTCTTTGCCAACATATTCCACGCTCTTCCCGGCTGTGAAATCAGGGCAATCACTCTTTTGAATATTTCCTTATACATCTTTTATACACTTTGAAGAACAAAAATATAAAATTATAATCGATTTCCTGTCACCTCTTCCCTATTTTCAAAACAAGCTAATAGAAAATGTATCCGTCTCGGTCCATAACAAAGCCGTTGCGTCCATATTGAAGCCGCGCGGATAATTGATGACAAAACGCAGAGAATCGGCTCCTTTATTCTTCTCGGCCTTACCTATCTCGTCTAAAAACTGATCCAGCACGAAGGCTTTCTGCACAATCATAGATTCGGTTCTGATAGTGTCGAGCTCCTGGTCTTTATAGCTTCTCAGATAAAAGTGATAAACAGGATTGTTCTCGTCACTGCTATTCTTTGCCTGCTGCGGATCATAGGTGAAAGTGAACAGATCTTTTCGTGTGGGTTGATAATCGCTGAGATTGATCTGCATAAAATAACGTCCCTTCATATAGAGGCTCTTATCGAATGCCAATGTAACAAACTGTTCATGATCAAGCACATTCAACGTATCAACCGGAGACTGCACCAACGGTATCTTGGCAATAGTGTCGCAACGCCAAATCTCTGCCGGATAGATTCCCTGCTCTGGAGAAGAGCCATAATCAATCCGATATTCCACCAGACAACAATCGCCCTCACGCAAATCATCACGCATCTCAAACTCCGGTGACGAGATCAGATAACCCTGTGGAATAGAATCATCTCTCACCCACAGACTCTTACGCGGATTCTCCTGCACCACAGCCCGACGGTTACAAAATCGAATCCAATTTCCACTTTCTCCTAAGCAGGAGAAGAAAAGTGATATACTAATGGCACACATCACCCACAACGCACTCTGCTTTACTCTACTCATTGTCTATCTCCTTTCTTTCATTTCACCTGTAATGGCTCTGTTACTGTCCATGAGAACTGTGTGCTATCAGCCGCATTGATGGCATTGATATAATGAATAGCCACAAACAATCCTCTTTCAATAGAGACTCCTCGATTTCGCAATGAATCAAACCATGGATCTAATTGAAAGGCATTCAAGGCAAAATACACCTCCTCTTCCGTATCCGGCTGCTGCGCCTCTTGGGCCACAGCTCTCAGATAAAGCGGATAAACCTGACGACCGTCCACCTCAACAGGCTTCTCTTCAGGATTGAAAGACAAATGCCAAGCTGCTGATGTGTTTCCTTTAGACACATACAACGAGGGCAAAAACAGATAATTATCTATAATATCAAAATAGGTCTGCGTATCGGGTAACGGAGACAAGGCATAAGGCAACGGCAATTCATCCGGCAACAACTGCTCCTTCTGAATAGCTTCAGCCTGCACAGCCTGTTGGTTCACTTGCGTCTGATGAGCAATCTGAACCGTATAATATCCATTCCCTTCCACATTCATGGTCTCAGGATTCCCTCGGTTATAGGTAAAATCAACCACCAGGCACTGACCTGAGGCATTGGAGCTAAGCCCTTTATCATAGATCAAGCCATAACGGGTATTGGCAACCATCACACCATTGACAGACTTTGTCACAGCCGGAATCTCCCCCGGAGCAAAGGCCGTATTGACCTCATTCAGACAGGAGGTAAACAACCCCATTGTTGCCAAAGCAACAGACACACACTTAAAAACGTACTTCATTCTCAAATTACACTATTTCTCTCATACACAAAGATACTACACTTCAGATGATACAGAAAACAGATTGACAAAAAAAGACAATGTTCCATCATTGCAAACCGCCGTGTTGCGTTCAAGATCCGACATCGGTTATTTCTCTCTGCAAACGTCGGATTGTCTCGTCTTCATTGACTTACAATTTGTTAACCTTGACACAACTTAAAAGGGATTGCATCAAAACAACCCTTTTGACACAATCCCTTTATTAAAAACTATATAGTTCGAATATTACTTCTTAGAAGCCTCAAACTGAATAGGTGTTGAATAATCCCATTCCAAATCTGTTCTATCATTTTCGTTGATTGTCTTCAGATAAGCAATGCGAATATTGAATTTTTTATTACCATCGGAATATTCTTTTGAGTTGATATGCTCCAAGATGTGCTTAGCCGGATAAGCATTTAACTGACCCTTCAAGCTTGACGGAGTTTTGCCATCAGCCACCTTTTCTGCACGCAAAAAGAAGGTATAAGTGTTATATCCTCTTTCTCTTACCGGCTGCTGAGCCATATCGTAATACATGTGCCATTCGTTTTTCTGTTCAGACAAACCTTTGTATGAAGAGGTCAAGAACATCACACCATCGATACTCGGAGCGAAGTCCACACCCAATGATGTCTTTGCGATAGGGTTTTCCAATACAAACTCATTTTCGCTCAGCAATTTTGTAGTATCAGCTTTTATCATTTCAATGTTCACCTTGTTGATAAGTGCAGGTTCGCCTGTCACTGTAACATAAGTATAACCATTTGAATAGTCATTGGCGTTATTAGGATTACTAGAATCGTACAAACAGTTAAACTGAATGCAGTCACCCAAAGCAAACCCCTTGTTTATAATCTCCTCATTATAAACGTCGCCAATTGAGGTGCGAACAATCTGCTTGAAATTCTTGTCGCTGGTTCTTACTACACCCAACAGACCACTCCAGTTCTGCTTCATGCTTCCGGCATCATCACCCAAACAAGAGGTCAACAACATAAGGGCTGCTGCAGCCACTCCACAAAGATTAAACTTCTTCATTTTTCTCTTTCTTTTTAAATTTATTCTATCTAATTAATTTCAATTTCGTTTTCCTTTTTAAAAGCCCAATCGGAAACCTAACTGCAAACTTACATTAAACGGCTTCTCTGAATGGATAGTCTCTATATGACTGCCATTATCAAAATAGTAGCTGGCTCCTACCTCGGCAAAGGCATTGACAAATCGCCACACAGGATAACTGACTCCGGTTGCTGTATTGACCGACCAAAGCCACTCCTTCATCCTCACATGATTGTTACGACAAGTAATCTCTTGATTGTTATCATTATAGATACGCGAAGAGAGTGAGCCGGCCACATTTACCTCTGTCATAGCTCCTGCCGACAGATAAAACACAAAGCGATTCCATTCGGCCAACTTATAACTCAACGAAACAGGCAGACCAATGAAGTGCAACTTCTGTTTGGTACGTCCATAATAATCGCCATTCGTGGTCCATTCCGATTGAAGGAAGGAATAATTTAGCCCCAACTGCAACGACAAACGGTCTGTCAGATAACGGCTTGCCGATAATCCGAATGAAACAGGTGTTTTATGACGAATGTCCGTCTTAGGCAACTCCTTATTGAAATAGGGAGCATTCATCAGCATCAAGCTTTCACTACGCAACGATGTGCTGTTCATCACATAAGAAGGAACCATATTATCAGCTCCCATAGACAAACTTCCGGCGCCCATACCAAAGCCCCACTTACGCTTACGAGGTTTCTCCTGATAAACGGATTGTCTCACGGATTGAGTCTCTTGATAAACATCGGTCACTTCGGCTGAACGATCTTGTGCATTGACAGCCATCGACATCTCTTGCTCCGGCTCTTCTATTATCTCAGCCTCAGCAGCCTCAGCCACAACTGTCTTTTCTATAGGCATCACACCTTGGGCCATAGCCACACGACGCATCCCTATACGTGCCTTAAGAGAACGCGGCTCCTGCTTCTCCTGCTCGGCAGAGACAACAGCAATAGGATCTTTAACCGGAACCGTCTCTGGCTTAGCCAACTCATTCAGATCCTTTATTTCCTCTACTACAGTTGAAGGAATCACTTCACGGGTGGACCAATAAACGCCTCCGGTCACCATCAGCAACAACACCGCCGCTGCAGCTGCCCAGTAATAGAGTCTGTTTCTAAAAGGTACCACATTGCTATCAGACAAACGATTGGCTATCGCCTCCCAGTCTTCCGGTTCCGTGTCCACCTCAAAATCATACAACTTTGAGCGAAACAGTTCTTCTACATTATGTTCATCTTTATCCTTCATTTCTCAATACAATGCTTTGATCTTACGTTGTAACAATTGTCTGGCTCTCAAGAACTGTGATCGCGAAGTGCTTTCCGATATATCCAACATCTCACCAATCTCTTTATGAGAATATCCTTCAACGGCAAAAAGGTTGAATACTGTACGGAATCCGGCAGGCAACTCCTGCACCAACCGCATCAATTCGGCTGCCGATAAATCAGAAATAGCTGAACTATCAGGTTGTGTCAACTCGGCGACAGAATCCAAGCCAGTCGCTTCGCGCAATACATCCGAACGGCGCAAATATTCCAAAACACAATTGACAAAGACCCTACGCAACCATCCTTCGAATGAACCGATGCCTGTATAAGTGTCTATGTTTGTAAACACCTTGACAAAGCCATCTTGAAGCAAATCACGAGCAGTCTCCCTGTCGTTGACATAACGCAGGCAAACCCCCATCATTTTACGGGAATACAGATCATATAACTCTTTCTGAGCACGCCTCTCCCCTCTTCTACAACCCACTATCAGTTGTTGTTCATCCATTCAATTGTTACTTGAAGTCTCCCTATTTCCAGAGACCATTCACTTTATATGATGTATAAACAGGCAAAAACGTTGCATGCACATCATTTTTTTATAAAATCGATGCAAAGATAAGAAGCTTCCGCCGAGAAATAGCTAAATATTCCAATTGTTTAGTGATTTAATGTAACCCGTTGGCAGAATTAAATGATAAAAACAACTTGGTCTGGACTATCCAATCCCCAACAGACACTACAGCCTTTTTCCAACACTGTTTGAACGGCATTAGAAAAAAGGTTGTATAAGAACATTCGTTGGGATAACGACACCCTCAATGAGGGTGCCTTGGTGATTTACGTATAACAAATATAAAAAATACAATAAGCCTACAAGCATTCGGGAGGTCATTAAGCTTATCAAAAAAGATTAGTTTATTTCCGAAAATTGGGAGCCTACTCAATCCGAACGGAGTGCCTATCCAATTTGAACGGAGTCCTTACCCAATTTGAACGGAGTCCTTACCCAATTTCAAAAAAGTCCCTATCCTTTTTTCAAAAAGTCTATGCCCTTTCCCAAAGGATATATAAACCATTGAAATACAGTCAATAAATCCATTTAAAAGAATATCTATACCAAGCTAAATTCATCTATCAAGCCCAACGGATTCGTCCGTTGCTTCATATGGATTTGCTATCTATTTTATCGCACAACGATCCTAATAAAATTACAATAACTTTTCACAGGACGTTGCGGTGGGCAGTGGAAAACCTTGGTCCTTCAGCTCGTTATAGAAATCGAATTGTTGACCCATAGATTTGGATAGCCCATTTGTTTTTATCTATCAACGCCAACAGTTTACACAATAATTAACAAAAAACTGTTCGTAAGCCTCCGGTGAACCACGTATTTCGCAATAGAAACAATTAGTCCCGGTTCGGTACGATTCGTTCAGATT
>CAKVBA010000017.1 GCA_934725305.1 uncultured Parabacteroides sp.
TCATAAGTTTTATTTTTGGGTACAAAGATACTGGACGAAGAGATTGCAGAAAATACGTACTTTACCGGAGGCTTACTTAAGTGTTTTTGATCAAACAATGAAAAATCATAATAATCGACAAGTATTGACCATCGATGAAGATTTGTATGCAGGAGATGACGACATGATGTATATCCTTCGTCGTCTATTAGCAGCAGCATCCGACTCCAAGTTGCGCCAAGATATGAATGTTGAAGATGAATATTTTCGCGCTATAGAAAATCGTGACACCGCAATCATGGCTCGTGATAAAATCATCGCAGAGAAAGACACCCAGATTGCGGAGAAAGATTCTCAAATTGCGGAGAAGAATACTCAAATCGCGGAAAAGATTACTCAGATTGCGGAGAAGAACACTCAAATCGCTGAGAAAGACAGTCAAATTGCTGAGAAAGATATATTATTAGGAACAATGATTCATAACTTACTACGCTCCGGCATGGATATACAACAAGTAGCACAAAACACCGGATTAAGTGTAGAAAAAATACAAGAATTGCTTAACAATGCATCCTCTTAATCTTTCTCTACTTCTGATATTCAGACAAATAATAATAGGTTTCGTGTGAAAAATCACTCTCAATGTGATAACGAGTCGAAGCGGACACACGGAACAGAAAGCCTTGTTCTTTCAGCCCTGATATTGGCAGATAGATGGAAGTGTCACGCACACCAGTTGCCAAGAGATATTCAGGTCGGTCAGACTGAATGGTATCCGTACGGGAATAGTAGATCGAATAGGTCACCTCTTCCTGTTCGGCTGCCGGCTTAGACCAAGTCAACTTCAACTCATCCTCTTCACGCTCAACCAACACTTCCTTTGGAGCCTTGGGCTTATGGCTGCTCAACCATGTAAGCGGTGGTAATTGGGCAGGATAACGATAGTAGTTATTCAGCAACTCTTCATAAAGACCTTTGGTATTGTTCAAGACATGGGCACAGCGAAAGAATGCACAACCCGCACCTCCATACGAACGGATATAATCAATCTGATCGGTAATGTCTGTCACTGCCCAATCTGCCTCGCTCTTCTCCATACGATAAGCTCCTAAGCCCGGCACTACCAGACGTCCGCCTGCATTCTCTATCCAATTATCAACAAACGGGAAAAAGTTCTTATGCAGATAATACATCATCGGCACAATCATATCCTGTTTGCCCTGCTCCATCCACTGCTTAGGGTCTTGAAACACACTCTCATAAGCGGTCCAACCTGCATTTGGCACTTCCGGAATACGGTTATATTTTCCTAACGGAGAACTACTTACCTGCACCCATGGTTTCTGACTCTTCACCCAATCATAGATACGGCAAACCATACGATTGATGTTCTGACGACGCCAATCGGACAAACGCTGATTCTTTCCATATTGATTAAACACCTTCTTGTCGGGGAATGATTTGGCCTTTTCGGGATAACGGATATAATCAAAATGAATGCCATCGATATCATAGTTGCTAACCAGCTCTTTCACCAAGGAAAGAATATAGTCGGCCGTTCCTGGCACACCTGGATCGAGATACCAAAAACCGTTATGTCGCTTACATAATTTAGGATGGCGCTTTACAACCGAACGCTTACCCTGCTGAGCTACCGCCTTTTCTGTTCCTAAGGGAAAAGTAACAAACCAAGCATGACACTCCATTCCTCGCTTATGACACTCTTCAATGGCAAAAGCCAGCGGATCATAACCAGGCATCACTCCATATTTACCGGAAAAGATTGAGGTTGCTGGTTCTATGGCAGAATGATAAATCACATCTCCACGCATACGTACCTGCAAAAAGACTGTATTGAAATTCGCCTCTTGTAATTGGCCCAATATACGTATCAACTCCTCTTTCTGAGCCTGACGACCCCGCTCGGTTGTGGCCGGCTTTGTCGGCCAATCCAGACCGTAAATAGTTGTCAGCCATACGGCTCTTATCTCATGCTTCGATTGCCCCAACACCCATGTTCCTCCCAAACACCAGAGTATCCCAAGCAACAAAACCCATTTCCTCATTGTAGTAACTATATTATCCTTCGCAAAAATACAAAAAAAGGCGATGTGTGCAATCAACTTGCCAACACAACGCCCTTTTCTATATAAACTGATAAGATTTTATTTAATCATGTCAAATCCTGTATATGGAACCAATGCTTTCGGAATACGAATACCTTCCGCTGTCTGATTGTTTTCCAATAAAGCTGCCACGATACGAGGCAATGCCAATGCACTACCGTTCAATGTGTGACACAACTGTGTCTTCTTATTGGCATCACGGTAACGACATTTCAAACGGTTTGCCTGATAGTTTTCAAAGTTAGATACAGAACTAACTTCCAACCAACGCTGTTGTGCTTCAGAGTAAACTTCGAAGTCGAAACACAAAGCAGAAGTAAAGCTCATATCACCACCACATAGGCGAAGGATGCGATAAGGCAATTCCAGTTTTTGCAACAGACCTTCTACATGAGCCAACATCTCTTTCAATGATTCATAAGAATGCTCCGGAGTATCTATACGTACAATTTCTACCTTTGAGAACTCATGCAGGCGATTCAAACCACGTACATCCTTACCATACGAACCCGCTTCACGACGGAAACACTGTGTATAAGCACAATTCTTGATTGGCAAAGACTTTTCGTCCAAGATCACATCACGATAGATATTGGTTACAGGAACTTCTGCTGTAGGAATCAAATAGAGATCGTCCAATGTACAATGATACATCTGTCCCTCTTTATCCGGCAACTGACCGGTGCCATAACCAGAGGCTGCATTCACTACGGTCGGCGGCATAATCTCTGTGTAACCTGAGTTACGAGCCTCATCCAGGAAGAAGTTGATTAAAGCACGCTGTAAGCGAGCACCTTGTCCTTTATAGACCGGAAATCCGGCTCCGGTGATCTTTACACCCAAATCGAAGTCGATCAGATCATATTTCTTAGCCAATTCCCAATGAGGCAGCGCATCCTTGGGCAACTCGGTTTCCATGCCGCCCATCTTCTCTACCACATTGTCTTCAGCACCAAATCCTTCCGGCACACTTTCATGAGGAATGTTAGGAATGGTATATAAAAGGTTCTGCAAGTCTTCTGCTGCCTGATCCATCTCTGCCTGCAAAGTCTTGTTTCCCTCTTTAATTTCGGATACCTGATTCTTAGCAGCTTCAGCCTCCTCTTTCTTTCCCTCTTTCATCAGCATACCGATAGACTTTGAGATAGAGTTGACCTCTGCCAGGTTCTTATCTAATTGATTTTGTGCACTGCGTCTTTTATCATTCAGTTCGAGTACTTTGGCTATCGTCTCTTTAGCCTCTTTGAAGTGCTTCTTTTCCAAACCACGAATCACACGGTCTGTCTCTTCTGTAACTAACTTGAGCGTTAACATACTTCTTTAGATGTTTATTTGTCCTATTAGGGTACAAATATAGACAAATACTATGAGTTTTCACACCACAGAACCAAAAAGCACTTGAATCGGTCTTATTTTTATCCGCAACAAATCGCTACTTTACTCGTCCTCCTCCAATCCAAGTGCGCTGATAATAGGGCTCACTCAAGCTGCTGACAACAACTCCTCTGGAGGTGCTTGTATGAATAAACTTGCCGTTTTTCAGATAGATGCCTACATGAGTCGGCGTCTTACGCCCGCCTCTTTGACTGGTACGGAAAAAGACCAAATCGCCCTCCTTCAGCTTGTCGCGACCCACTTTCTTACAATTATGCTTCAACATATCGGCCGACGAACGAGCCAGTTGTTTACCATAAATCTCCCGATACAAGATGGCCACAAATCCGGAACAATCAACTCCTCGCTTAGTGCTTCCACCCAGACGATGAGGTGTGCCTAACCATTTGGCGCCTTCATTATATAGATAGATATTATCATTCGGTGTAATACGCACGCCATACAGACGGGACAGCTCTTTCGGTCCCTTGAAATCTGTTGGCAATGTCACTTTCTGCCTGGTACCGCAAGCGGTGCATAGAAGCAACAAACAGAAGATTTCCACCGAAAACAGCCCAAACACACGACGCTCAATAACTGTGCTCTCTTTTCTCATCTCTCAATACTCCTTTCCTTTTCTTTCTAATGGAGAACAAAGATAGAATCTATCTTTGGGAAAGTGAACGATGTGAATGTGAAAGAATTCGTCGATATAACTATTCCGTCTTGACAGACTTTGCCGGATTGGCCCAAGCAGCTCGTAGCGACAATACACTAACCGTCATGAGAGCTAAGACAATTACAAATAAACCTACAGCCACAAAGAGATTCCAAGAGAGATCGATACGATAGGCGTAATCTTTCAAATAGCGATTGCCTGCATAGTAGGATATAGGTATAGCAATAACAAATGATATCAGCAACAAAACGAAATAAGACTTTCCCAACAAGTAAAGAATGTCCCAAACTGTTGCTCCCAATACCTTGCGGATACCAATCTCCTTTGTACGCTGTTCGGCCGAGAATGCACTAAGCCCTAAAAGTCCTAAACAAGAGATCAAGATGGCTAACATAGCAAACAGTCCGGATAGTTTACCAATAAACCGCTCCTCTTCAAACTGATTGTCAAAATAGTCGGTCATGAAGAGTGGCTCAAAAGATTGAGTGGGAGCAAATCGATGCAACACCTGCTCTATCTTACCGATGGCCTGTTGTATATCTACACCCTGACGAATACGAACAAACAGCCAACTGGCATGACTAGTCCCATAAAAGAAAATAGCAGAAGCAGGTTTCACGGCTGAAAGATCATCAAAGACAAAATCCTTCACGATACCGACAATCTCTCTCTTACCATCAACAGATTGACCAATCATTCCACCGATGCGTCCATCTGTGCCCATTCGCTTAGCCAAACTCTCGTTTATTATCACTCCTTTACGATCAGAAACGGACTCAAAATCCCTACCTTCAACTAACTGAATGCCGGCAGCCTTCAGAAGTCCCTCTGTAACAAAATTCACACTAACAGGTTCCTCATCATTCTCTTCTTTGGAATTCCACGTCCAAGGATTGGCTAGTACCTGTGATTTCAGAATGGTATTCATAGAAAAGCCACAATCTTCCACCACACCGGTTGCCAGCAATTCATTACGAACAGAAGCTGCTGCCTTCTTCATCTCACTGGATACCGGGATACGAATCAGATTTTCCAGTTTCATACCCAAATCACGCTTCTGCATCAACTGTATCTGTTGGTAAATCACAACCGTACTAAAGATCAATATAAAGGTCATGGCGAACTGAAACACAACTAATCCCTGACGAATGCGCACAACACTGCCACCCTTTGTCACTTTCTGCATCTTCAACGTAGTCAATGGTTCGAATGAAGAGAGATAAAAGGCCGGATAACTACCAGCCAACAACGTACAAAACAGTCCGATAGAAATCAATCCCATCCACACCTTCGGGTCGAGCAGGCTGAAAGAGAGCTGAGCTTCTATCAACTCATTGAACCAAGGAAGAGACAACTCAATAAGCCCTATGGCTATCAATAGAGCTATAGCTGTGACCCATCCCGACTCTATCAGAAACTGTCGAATCAAATAAGACCTTTTAGTGCCAAAGGTTTTCCTTACTCCCACTTCCAACGCTCGCTTCTGAGAGCGGGCTGTAGAAAGATTCATAAAGTTGATACAGGCAATGATAAGGATCAATACTCCAATCAAAGCAAACAACGTCACTGTCTTAATTAGTCCCTCAAAGACCTCTTCTCCGTTGATAAAGCGTCCATATAAATGCAATCGGTTCAGAGGATAGAGAAAAACTCTCATCGTCTTGTAATGCTCTCCTCCTTTCTGATAGGCCAAATCCTTCAGCTTTGCATTCATGGCATCCAAATCAGCATCGGGATATAACTCTACATAGGTAAACAGCCAAGAGGTTCCCCATTCGTTGATAGAATATTGTTCTGCCATCTTTTGTTCTATTAATTCAAATGGCATCACCCAATCGAATTGAAAATCGGTATTGCCAGGCATATCCTCAAACACGGCAGCTACCGCATACAGCTCTTTTTCACAGAGCAAACCCTTACCAATAGGATTGGCATCGCCATATATCTTTTGCGCCATAGATCGACTAATGACAATAGAATGTGCTTGATTGAATGCTGCCGTAACGCCTCCTTTTATCCATTTCATATCCAACATAACAAAGAGTGAAGAATCGGCATAGACGCCCTGCTCTATAAAAGGCGTGGTCTGTCCTTCGGGCAGAAAAGAGAGTGTCTTGTCTAAATAACGGCAACTTCGTTTCACCTCAGGAAATTCATCCATAAACACTTTGCCAATCATCGAATTGGAAACAGTGGCAGTTGAGCAGTCTCCTTGTGGAGTCCAATAATGATTACAACACAAATAGATATTCCGACTATTGGGAACAGATCTGTTATAGCTCACCTGACTTTCAATCCATAAAAGAATCAAAGCGACTGCCGTGATACCGATAGCCAGCCCTATTATATTAAGGATGCTGTATGTTTTATTCCGGGTAATCATCCGGATTGATTTCTGAATATTCATCGTTGTTCTGTCTAATAATTTAGGGTATAAGTTAATTCTCTCAAGAAGTTCTCTGTAACCAGTTGGCCGTCCAGCATGTGAATGACCCGATGACTATAACGTGAATCATGCTCACTATGGGTTACCATTACAATGGTGGTTCCGGCATCATTCAAGGAGGTCAGCAGCTCCATAATCTCCATTCCATTACGGCTATCGAGATTACCGGTTGGTTCATCAGCCAAAATCAACTGAGGATTATTGACAATAGCCCGAGCAATGGCCACTCGTTGCTGTTGTCCGCCCGATAATTGGGATGGAAAATGGTTGCGACGATGACTCATCATCACATCCTGCAACGCCTTTTCAACCATCTGTTTCCGCACAGACGACTTCAAGCCGCTATTCTCCAACGGCAACTCTACATTCTCATAGACAGTCAGCTCCTCTATCAAGTTGAAGTTCTGGAACACAAAACCAATATGCTCACGCCTCAGATCACACAAACGGTTTTCACTGAGTCCGGTCACCTCAATACCATTCAACTGATAAGAGCCCGAAGTGGGTCGATCAAGCAATCCTAAAATATTCAACAAAGTGGACTTACCACAGCCTGACGGTCCCATCACAGAGACAAATTCATGCTCTTTCACCTCAAAGGAGAGACGATCTAATGCGATGGTCTCTACCTTGTCGGTCCGATATACTTTTCTTACATTATGCAACTGAATCATACATTTCATTTTTTGAGTTCGTTTGTTACACTTTATATAGAGCAATGTATATGCCAAACCTATAACCATCTATCAATCAATCCACAGCTAAAACAAAGCTTTCTCCAAAGTGTCCATAATCGGACAGTCACTGTATGGCAATAGACAAAAAACAGTCTCATCTTTGCAGTTCACCTCCTTCTTATTACATTTGCAGAGATACGCTAATAAGAACGAATATGAACTTACACGAGGCAAATATACTAATTGTTGATGATGATAAAGATGTGCTGACGGCTGTTCGCTTCCTGCTGAAAATGGAGGTAAAAAGTGTTCTCACAGAATCAAATCCAGAGAATATACGCAGACTTCTCTTGAGTCATGAGATTGATATTCTACTGCTCGACATGAATTTCAAGAGTACCTTAAACAATGGAAACGAAGGCTTATATTGGCTAAAGGAGATCAAGAAGTGGAAACCTACTCAAACCATCATCATGATTACAGCCTATGCCGACATTGATTTAGCGGTGAAATGCCTGAAAGAGGGCGCTGCCGATTTTATCGTGAAGCCTTGGCATAACGAGAGTCTGCTTTCCACGTTGTCCGAAACGCTACACAAACAGAAAGGAGTTGACGCTAACACAATGTGTAAGAAACGAAGCGAAGAGGTGGAGATTATCGGCAACTCAGTCGTGATGAAAGAGCTGTTTCATAAGATTCAGAAGATTGCACCTACCGATGCCAATATCCTGATATTGGGCGAAAACGGAACGGGCAAAGACTTGGTGGCTCGTTCCATCTATCAACAATCGTTACGCAAAAACCAACCGTTCGTCAAAGTGGATGTGGGATCACTGACTGAATCTCTCTTCGAAAGCGAATTGTTCGGGCATAAAAAAGGAGCTTTTACCGATGCACGAGAAGATCGTGTGGGACGCATAGAAGCAGCCAACCAAGGAACACTCTTCCTGGATGAGATTGGTAACATCTCTCTACAACAGCAGGCCAAACTATTGACCGTGCTACAAAATCGCGAAGTGACACGCCTCGGTGCAAACCAGGCAACTCCGATTGATATCCGGCTGTTATCAGCAACAAACCTCTCTATTCATGATTTGGCTGATGAGAATCGCTTCCGCAAAGACTTGATTTATCGGATCAATACCATTGAAGTTACTGTGCCGCCTCTGCGCGAACGGGGCGAAGACATCTTGTTGCTTGCAGATTATTTCCTGAAGATGTATGAAAAGAGATACTTTAAACAGGAGCTTCATCTATCTGATTCTGCCAAAAAGAAGCTGATGCTCTATAACTATCCGGGCAATGTACGCGAACTACAATATACCATGGAACGGGGTGTAATCATGGCAGAAAGCTCCACGCTGAAAGCCGATGACATCACCTTCTCTCCATTGGAACAGACAACAAAGGCCGATCAACCGCTGCCTACACATAACTTGGAAGACCTGGAACGAGCCACCATTGAACAGGTGATACAGAAACATAATGGTAACATCTCACAAGCGGCCAAAGAACTGGGTCTGACCCGTGGTGCTTTATACCGCCGATTAGAAAAATATGGACTATGACAACAACTCTTCTACTATCTGCCATCATCGTCTTTCTGCTTGCCTATATTATATATGTAAGAAGAAAGAATCGTGAAGAGATCCGAGAATATGTTGAATCCATTCATTACAAGGACTTCTCTCGAAAGCATCCGCATTTCCAACCTATTACAGATGCCTTCTTGAAACTTTCACAAGAGAAAGAGGCTCAACAACACTACCTGATGAAGATATTGGAACTGGTCGATACGGGTATATTGGCCTACGACATTGATACACTGGAAATATTATGGGTCAACGAGGCGTGTCTGACCATGCTCAATATTCCACACCTCAAGAATCTGAATTGGCTAAAAAGAAAAGATGAAAAGCTGTTCAATGAACTGATTCTAATCCCGACGGATGAACATAACTTGCTGACGATTCATGCCCTAAAGCAAACCATCGAGACACTGACGAATGCTGTCTTCTTTGAGACGGAAGGCAAACGCTTTAAGCTGATTGCGTTTCACAACGTTGGCACAACCATTGAAGAGGTGGAGTCGAGTGCATGGAAAGGACTGCTCAATGTGATGACACACGAAATCATGAACTCGATTGTCCCGGTTTCTTCTCTTTCTGATACACTCAAGAAAAAGGTGCTGTCTCTGAAGATGAACTCATCTCTTACCTCCGCTTCCAACTGGGAAGACTTGGAAGTGGCCTTAGACACCATTCACCGGCGCAGTGATGGATTACTTCGCTTTGCTGAGACGTATCGAAATCTCAGCCAGAAAATCATTCCCAACCAACATCAATGCAACCTTTTCGATCTGCTCCATTCCGTGCACACGCTGATGCTTCCATTGATGCAGCAAAAGGGCATCAAATTCACCTTGCAAACCAATCAACCGGATGTAACCTCTTTGATAGACAAAGAGCTGATAGAACAAGTCATCATCAATTTAGTGACCAATGCGATGTTTGCTTTGAGAGAATGCAAAGATCCGGAGATTAATTTATTCTCGGGCTGCGACAACGAAAGACATCCCTATCTTACCGTGGTTGATAACGGCTGTGGCATCTCTCCCGAGATTCGTAATAAAATATTTATCCCCTTCTTTACCACTAAGAAAAATGGAAATGGTATCGGACTATGCATCTCCCGCGAGATTGTCAAGGCGCATCGGGCTAAATTGCATATCCAAAGTAAGGAGAACGTCGGAAGTGCCTTCACCATTCTGTTTCAGCCAACCGGTCAAGCGGACTCTTGAACGACCGAAAACAAAGTCGTCAACTCTTTACCTTAAAAGACACCGGACTGCATCTTCACAATCCGCCGATAGACATAAATGAAGGCCGGAATCAGGAAGGCATCAGCAAAGACCCAAGCGGTAGCGTCTCCGAAACAGACGGCCAGATAACCCCAAACAGGAACAGCAACCAGACTGACCAATCCACGTGCAATCATCTCTGACACACCAGACAACATGGCAAAATTGGTAAAACCGGCTCCCTGAATCGTATAGCGTAAAACACAAAGTAATCCCAACACCGGAAAAAAGCAGACAGATACATGCAGATAAAGAGCGGTCTTGTCTAAGATCTCCAACTCAGTAGGTTCAACAAACAGCAAGGCTATCGTACGAGAACACAGCATCAACACAACAAAGGTAAACAGCCAATAGGCCATCATCATATAGGTGCTTGACTTGACACCTTGCCACACACGCTCAGGCTTGCCGGCACCATAGTTTTGGCCGGTAAAGGTCGCCATTGCCATTCCCAAGCTCTCGAACGGACACATAAAGAACATCTTGATTCGCATAGCAGAAGTAAGGGCAGCCACACAAGTGGTTCCCAAGGCGTTATTGGCACTCTGCAACAAGATACTGCCAATGGCGGTGATGGAGAATTGCAATCCCATAGGCACTCCAATGGTTAATAGTGTATTAGCCAACGACTGATCGTAACGACGCTCATCGGGTGTGGTCTTCAAGATCTCAAAACGCTTCATCATATATCGATAGCAGAGCAAAGCCGAAATGGCCTGTGCCACCAATGTGGCAATGGCAGCTCCTGCCACGCCCCAACCCAATACCAAGATAAAAAAGAGGTCAAGCAAAACATTCAACACGGTGGCTATCAACAAAAACCAGAAAGGAGTCTTGCTATCACCCAAAGCACGGATGATACTCGACAATAGATTATAAAAGAAGGTGCAGGGAATGCCGATAAAGGTGAATAGCAGATAGAAATAAGCTCCGTCAAAAATAGCATCCGGCGTGCTCATCCATGAAAGAATGGAGTGACACAACAGACTGGTTATAACGGCCAACACTATGGATATCACAGCGGCTAATTGCAGACTGACCACCACAAAACGACGCATAGTGACATAATCTCGTGCACCGAACTTTTGAGCAATAGGAATACCGAAACCTCCGCAACATCCATTGCAAAAACCCAAGATCAGAAAAACCACAGAGGTGCTGGCTCCTACCGAAGCCAAAGCATTAATTCCCAAGAATTTTCCAACAATCGCTGCGTCAATCAACGAATAGGTTTGCTGCAATAGATTACCCAACAACAACGGCAACGTAAAACTAAATATCAGCGGAAGTGTACGCCCTTCTGTCATCTCTTTGGTCGCTGTCATATCTCCAATTCCTCCTTATAAAAACCACGGCAAAAGTACGAAAAGCTCCAATTGATTGAATTGAGGCATATCAAAAAAACAAATGAGAAAGCGAAACACGGGCCGTATTTTTGAGATAAATCAAGAAATCCATACCAACAGAAAAGGAGCTGCATCAACGAAATGTTGAATACAACTCCTTTTTATGCTGTTAAGCCAAGCACTTATTATGCTTCAGCCTGGATTTCCTTTACAGAAACGAAAGATCTGTCTTCTTTACCTCTGTGGAAAGTTACAATACCATCAACCAAAGCATACAAAGTATGATCTTTACCCATACCTACATTCTGACCCGGATGATGAGCTGTACCTCTCTGACGAACGATAATGTTACCAGCTTTAGCTACTTCGCCGCCAAAAAGTTTAACACCTAATCTTTTACTTTGTGATTCACGGCCGTTCTTAGAACTACCCACACCTTTTTTATGTGCCATTTCTTCTTACTTCTTTTTAAACGTTAAGCAACAATTTCTTTTACATTCACTTCAGTGAAATGCTGACGGTGACCGTTCAATTTACGGTATCCTTTTCTTCTCTTCTTGTGGAAAACCAGCACCTTTTCACCTTTTACCAGCGGAGACAGTACTTCACATACTACCTTAGCTCCTTCAACAGTAGGAACACCTACTTTTACTTCACCATTGTTGTCAACCAACAATACTTTGTCAAACTCAACAACAGCACCGCTTTCTGCGTTCTGAATGTGGTGAACAAACAATTTCTTACCTTGTTCAGCCTTGAACTGCTGTCCGTTAATTTCTACGATTACGTACATCTGTCTTTTTATATTTTAAACAGGTTATGTCCCGGGGGTGGAATCTGTCTCCAGCTTCACTTGTTTACCCTCTGCAGAATTTCAGAGTGCAAAAGTATAGATTTCTATCTGATTATACAAGCCTTACACCGACTTTTTTTCTTTCTTTCTTTCGAAAGTGGCATCGAGAGTGGCCCCTAAATCCGAAACTTGAGCTCTTAATATCTGTCAGGATCAGTAAAATGCAAGGCTCCAGTTTACAATTAAGACATGCGACTTTCCTTTTTGGCACATAGCAACGACCTAAACAAAGGCATTTATTGGTGATAAATACAATAAGCAAACGCATAGACAAGAGGCTGTTAATCCTATCAAAAAGGAGTAGGCTATTTCTGGAAATTGGGTGCCTATCCATTTCCAACGGAGTCCCTACCCAATTCGAACGGAGTCCCTACCCATTTTCAAAAAAGTCCCTAGACTTTTTCCGAATAGTCTATACCCTTTTTTCAAAAACTCTATAGACACCTGAAAGACAGCCAAATCCCTATTATTAAGAGATGTTTGGACCAAAGCAGAATCGTCCGTCACTTTCGCCGGAATCATCCAGCATTTCCAATGGATCCGTCTCTTGTTTTTAGCCAAAACAAACTTTAATAAAATACAATAACCAGGTAATAGCGCCGTAAGCAAAAAGTGTGGCTCATCATTATTTTCCACAAATAAAGAGAGACCGACTCAATAAAACTATATCTTTGGAGCAAATACAAAAATGAAAAGATATGGGATTTTTAGATTATCTGTTTTTTGGCGCTCTTCTGAACAATTTCAAGCACAGACTGAGCAACAACACCACCCGGTCTTATCAGCAGAATACCTATACCAACAAAAACTATGATACATATCAAGACAATCTGTATGATAATGAAGATCCGTATGACGACTTCTTACTGACTGACGAGGAGTTAGAAGAAGAGGAGCAAGAGCTTTATGATTATGATGTATTGGACGATGACGATTTTTATGAGGATGAGGATGATATGGACTTCTATGAGGATGAAGAGAATTGGGAAGATGAATAGGAAGACTAACGAATGTGTTGACAAAGTCGGGCAGAAAATGTAACTTTGCCCAGCTTAAAAGTAAGGTATTAGATCGCCGATGAAAGTTTGTATTGCTGAAAAGCCGAGTGTGGCACGTGAAATAGCTGAAGTGTTGGGCGCAACCCAACGTATGAATGGATATATTGAAGGAAACGGATATCAGGTTACCTGGACATTCGGGCATCTTTGTACCCTGAAAGAGCCGCATGAATACACAACCAGTTGGAAACAATGGAGTTTATCGTCTCTGCCGATGATTCCGCCTCGCTTTGGCATCAAACTGATTGAAAACAAGACCTACGAAGAGCAGTTCAAGGTGATTGAAGGACTGATGCAGAAGGCCGAAATGGTGATTAACTGCGGTGATGCCGGGCAAGAAGGTGAACTGATTCAGCGATGGGTGATGCAAAAGGCGGGCTGCAAATGTCCGGTCTATCGCCTATGGATCTCTTCTCTGACCGAAGAAGCTATTCGTGAAGGGTTTCAGAAACTGAAAGATCAGACAGAGTTCAACAAACTGTATGAGGCAGGTCTGTCTCGCGCCATTGGCGACTGGCTGTTGGGCATGAATGCAACCCGGCTCTATACGCTGCGCTATGGACAGAATCGCCAGGTGCTCTCTATCGGTCGTGTACAGACACCAACGCTGGCATTGATTGTGAACCGACAGATAGAGATCGACAACTTCAAGCCGGAACCTTACTGGGAGCTGAAGACTATCTATCGAAACGTAACCTTCTCGGCCACAAAGGGTAAATTCACCAACAAAGAAGAGGGCGAAGCCTTTCTGGAGATTGTGCAGCAAGAGGACTTCATCGTGACTCAGATCACTGAGAAAAAGGGTAAAGAGTATGCGCCACGTCTGTTCGACCTGACTTCGCTACAGGTAGAGTGTAATAAGAAGTTTGCTTTTACGGCCGATGACACATTAAAGTTGATACAGTCGCTGTACGAGAAGAAGGTGACCACCTATCCGCGTGTAGATACCACCTTCCTGAGCGAAGATATCTATCCGAAAGTGCCCAATACGCTGAAAGGGTTAATCAACTACACCGAGCTGACCGCTCCGCTGATGGACAAGAAACTGCCTAAGAGCAAGCGTGTATTCGACAACTCCAAGGTAACAGATCACCATGCCATTATTCCGACCGGCGTTCCTGCCCGTAATCTGACAGAAAACGAACAGAAGGTTTATGACTTAGTCGCACGCCGCTTCATTGCTGCCTTCTATCCCGATTGTGAAATATCAACCACCACAGTCATGGGTAAAGTGGGTAAAGTGGGGTTCAAGGTCAATGGCAAACAGATTTTGAAACCGGGATGGCGTGTGGTGTTTGGTGCAGAGCAGAAAGATCCGGATGCCGAACCCACAGAGGAAGAGGGCGTTTTGCCTACTTTCACCGAGGGCGAAAGTGGCCCGCATAAACCTATATTGAAAGAGACCTGGACAACGCCTCCCAAACCATACACCGAAGCGACACTGCTGAGAGCGATGGAGACCGCAGGCAAACTGGTGGATAATGATGAACTGCGTGATGCCTTGAAAGAAAATGGTATCGGTCGTCCCTCCACCCGAGCTGCCATTATCGAGACATTGTTCAAACGTAATTATATACGTAAGGAGCGCAAGAGTCTGTTCCCCACCGCCACCGGCACAGAATTGATCAACACCATCCACGACGAACTGCTTAAAAGTGCAGAGCTGACGGGGTTATGGGAGAAGAAACTGCGTCAAATAGAGCGAGGCACCTATGAAGCCCGCACCTTCTTAGACGAGCTCAAACAGATGGTCAATCAGATTGTTATCAACGTATTATCAGATCAGTCGAGACATTCCATCACGATAGAAGTCACGCCCGAAGAAAAGCCCGAGAAGAAGGAAAAAAAGGAACGCAAGCCAAGGAAACCGCGTGCAGCCGTTCCTGTCTGTCCTATCTGCAAGAAGGGTAAAATCTTACGGGGCAAAACAGCGTATGGTTGTTCTGAATATAAAAATGGATGTACATTCCGTCTCGATTATGCGACGTATGGAGAGGGACTAAGTGATCAGGAATTGGTTAACATCATCAGTAAACTTCCTCAGTAAAAGTCTTCTATCTTTCATAGTGTTCTTTGGCTTGTACTACGGTTACAATAACTCGATCTTCTTCCACGGCATAGATCAACCGGTCTTTCTTGTTGATCCGTCTGGACCAATATCCCGATCAGTTACCTTTCAACTGTTCGGGCTTTCCGGTTCCGGTATAAGGATGTTCATACAATTCCTCTACCAACGCATAAATCTTCTTCAAACTCTGTTTATCTCCTGCTCGCTTGAAAGACTCTATATCTTCAAGCACTTGTTTGGTTGGTATAACTTGATACATAGCTTAATCCAATAAAAGTTCTTTCCACTTCTCCTTTGTCAACTCTACCACTTCACCGCGTTCACGCTGTTCTACAGACTTACGAAAATGAGCTAAATTAGCAGGATTCGTAAAGAAAGGATCCTCTTTGGGTTTTGTAATGCGCTTGATAGAAGCTTTGATCTTTTTCAGCATATCCAGATCATTCAATTCTGAGATCATCTGCTGCAATTCGGCCTTTTGGGCTTCCATAGTCATTGTTGATTTTGTCATAGTCAAATTCTCCTTTATTTAATTCAGTATGCAAATGTAGTAATAATTCTATTATTTATCCCATCTTTCCCTACTGTGATTCATAGGAATACATGCGATTACTCCATGTGCGTACCACAGATTCAATGCCTGCCTTTTCCAAAAACGACTTGGTGCGTCCTTTCCAACGGGATCGTCCAGCCGGAGAGACAATACTAATTCCACCATCGGGCATGAAATGTTGAACGGAGGATTTTTATTCTAAAAATATAGTTTCTCGAGGCTGTCAAAATAACTATTTGGATGCAGCCTCTTGAGGTGCGTGCGTCTGAATCAAAAAAATAGTCGGTGGAGTCCAACTATCCAGCGCCTTTAAGTCTGGCAAATACATGCGCATAAAAAGATGGAAACCTTTATTGCCGGTGGGAAACCAATAAGAGCCGTCCTGAGGATCGTTAGCCGACAATGTAACATCAAGTGTTCCGTCAGCATTGAGTTTGTATTCGCTACGGTCGGTAACATTATATCTGTTGATAGGATTATCAATAAGATAGTCATCATCTCCGTAGGCCGTTATCGACCAGAAACCGCCTTCCTCAACCGGAGGAAGTGAGCTGAAATGCATCGTGTAACTATTTGCGCCATTAAGGGCTTCCTTGTTAGAATCATAGTCGGCACGAGGATAAATAGCTATTTCATTGGTATTGGCACCAAGTCCCACCAGCGCCACAGCAGCACGGTAATCATAGGCTTTGCCAAAGTCGCCTATAGGTTCCTTAAAATAAGACCATATTCCTCCTATGTTCTTCTTGTTTGTGGCTGCAATGGCTACGGCATCTGCCTTGAAAGAAGCTTTGATTTTGTCAAACATCTCGGCTCCATTTTCAATTTGCTTCAAGTCAAGCCCCGGACCAACACCAAGTTTCTTCAATCGATTTATTATCTCGGTATCAAAGCTCAAAGGAGAGTTTTTTTCCATGAGTGAGTTTGCCTTGGCGAAATACTCCTGAAGCGACATGGACATACATTTCATCACCGGATTTACATCCTTCGCAGCATCGTAAGTACCCTTTGGTGCTACATATCCAGCATTGCCATAAGCCGAAAGAGGATAAGCCTTCATTGCATTCTGAATCTTCTTGACATTCTCATAGTCGCCCTCTCCCTTATTAAGGATGCGAATGATACACCAGCCCATTGTTGTAGGCATCTCCACAAGGGTGGTTCCTGACGGAACCGAAACCTTTTGTCCTTTCTTGGCAAATACGTATGTGCCGCCATCGGTGATAACATTTGTTGTATTGGTCCATGCATCGAGCACCTGGATATTGCAGAATCTGTCTTTAACATCAGGAAATTCGAACACAACCGGTTCCTCATTCATATCCAGCCATAACTGACTGTAATATGTATCCACATTAGGTGTCACCACTGACTTGTTGGATGCATCAGCCATCTTTACAGCGTGAATAAACTGATTAACCGGTGCACGAGGTATGCCTGGTACAAATGTCTCGGCATTTGTTTCTACCGATTCTGTGGCATCCATTATCATTAGCGGAAAGGTATAATAGAAAGCCTCTTTTAGTTCACTCTCAGTAACAGTAATGGGAGTATCAGCAGGAACCGGATTCGGATCGTCATCAGAACAACCTGTAAACACACTCAGTACCACAAGGAGAGGAAGAAGTAGTCGTTTCGTTTTCATAATTCATTTTTGCTTTTGTTAGAAATATGTCACCAAAGATAAAAGCAAAGAGCCAAACAAGATGTTCGGCTCCTACTGATAGGTGTTAGATTTCGATGATTTAAGTGTTAGACTTGTGATGAATCTAACACTTAAGACTTATCATCAACTTATTTCTTAGCGTTATTGGCCCGCCATTCGTTGATGGTTAGCCCCGTTGTCTCCTTAAACTTAACCTGAAGATGACTGCGTGAAAAACCACATCTTTCGGCGATTGTTTCATTTGAATATTCGGGATGTTCTATGATTTTACGCTTTGCCTCCTCTAAACGAAGATCGGAGAGCCAGACGCGGAATGTCTTGCCTTCCTCCTCGCGAAGATACTGCACCAGTTGCCGCTTGGGTATATTCAATCTATAAGCAAGCAGGTTACTGTTAATTTCGGTTGTGGCATAACCCTGATTCTTTCTCCATTCTTCAATAAGGTCACTAATCTTTGCTTTCTGCTCGTCGTCCATAACTGCCTTAGCTGTTTCCACCGCAGCGCTCTCTTTTTCGCAGCTGACTTCTTCCTCTGTTTCCTCTACGAAAATATCATTCACCTGCCTGATATTGAAACCAAGAGCCAAAAAACTGATGATATAGAACACGAGGGAAACAAGAAACAATGGTCCGGCTATGACTAGCATGGATGTGCAGAAGATACTGACTGCCACAAGTATGGATGCAATATAGAGCAATCGGACACTTGTACGCATATACAGATTGTAGAGTACAGGCTCCTGTCCCGATTCCTCGTCCACCAGTTTCCTCACACGACGTACCTCTTTCATTGGATATATGATGAAAAAGACTACAGTCAGGAGGTAAATCAATTCCATTATATACAACACACCTTGCATGTGCAGACTGCCATAATGCAGATAACCATAAACGAAACAGCAGAGAATAAGCGTCATGCTTGTAACAGATGCCAACAAGAATTTATGATGATAACCACGTCCGCAACCTATACGCAATATCGAATAGGACATAATATATGTAACTGGCGAATAGAAAAGTATATTGAATACGGCTCCTACATCGTCGCCTTGTGCACGGAAGCCAAACCACATCTGTAGTAAATAGTGTACTCCCAACAACAGCATGGCAAGTGTCAAGAGCCATCGCACATTCTCATACGTTTTGGTGGTGTCGGGCTTCTGAAAACACGACAACACAAGTACAAGAAACAATGTAAGCGATACTCCCATCGAGCCAGCCTGCATGATAAGTAAAATGTCGGATATTTCTCGCATCTGATAGTCTGTTGATTTTCTGCTCCAAAATTACAACAATTATCTGAAAGTTTCTATCATTAATATTCCGCTAAAATAAATGAAACCCCGTCTTTTCGAAGACTGTTCAAACGCTGTTTTAATACCGTTTTAATGCTGTTTTAATATTGTTAAAAAAAAGATGCAGACCCTTTTTTCAAAAAGGGTGCGCCCTTTTTCAGAAAAGATGCCGACCTTTTCCAAAATCAGCTTGACTCCATCTTTCCAATGGGATCGTCCAGCCGGAGAGAAAACACAAATTCCGCCTTCGGGTATGAAAATGTTGAATGGAGGATTTTTGGGTTTTAAGAAATAGACTTCCTCGCAAGTATTCACTAAAATTGAATACGGCTAAAAGTTAAATAAACATAGTTCGCCCGAGCCAAATTCTCTACATTCGTGTAATCTGTGTATTTTTACACAAAAATTAATAACGTATGAAAGAAGAATGGTTTCCTTTAGTCAACGAAGAGGGAGAAACAATAGGCAAAGCCACTCGTCGCGAATGCCACAACGGAAGCAAGATGCTACATCCGGTAGTACATCTGCATATATTCAACAAAGAGGGTGCGCTCTATCTACAGAAACGATCTATGAAGAAAGATATTCAACCGGGCAAATGGGATACAGCCGTGGGTGGACATGTCGATTATGGCGAAACGGTTGAAGAGGCTTTGCGCCGTGAAGTGCGTGAAGAGTTGGGAGTGACTGATTTTGAGCCCCAATTCATGGTGCGTTATCTGTTTGAATCGGCCATCGAAAAGGAGTTGGTCAATGCTTTCTATACAGTTTACGAAGGCATAATCTCTCCCGATCATGACGAGGTGGATGAGGGACGCTTTTGGCCAATCGAAGAGATTGAGACCCATATAGAGAAAGCGGTGTTTACTCCCAACTTCGAGCAGGAATTCATGAAATATGTACGTCCTTGTATCACTCGAATAAGTCACCAGCAATAGCACGCAGAGGAAACTTTTAGAACACACAAAACAAGGGGCTGCATCAATGATTATCTTGACACAGCCCCAAACACAGATATCTTATCTGTAAGAAAGGACTCTATTATTTACACATTTCGTCGATAATCTGAATCAATTCACCACCCAACTCTTCTGCCTCCTGCATGGTGTGAGCTTCCGAATAGATGCGGATAATCGGTTCAGTGTTGCTCTTGCGCAGATGAACCCATTTATCAGGGAAATCAATCTTCACGCCGTCGATGTCAGTGATATCATACTGAGCAAACTTCTCTTTCACCTTATTCAAGATGGCATCCACATTAATCTCAGGAGTCAACTGAACCTTTTGCTTAGAGATGAAATAGGGAGGATAGCTGGCACGCAATTCGCTTGTTTTCATCTTCTTCTTAGCCAAATGAGTCAAGAACAAAGCGATACCAACCAATGCATCACGTCCATAATGGCTGGCTGGATAGATCACACCGCCATTGCCTTCACCACCGATCACGGCATTAGTAGCCTTCATCTTGGCCACCACATTCACTTCACCAACAGCAGCAGCATTGTATTCACAACCATGAGCACGAGTCACATCACGCAAAGCACGACTTGAACTCAAATTGCTGACGGTGTTTCCCGGAGTATGGCTCAACACATAATCGCTAACAGCCACCAATGTATATTCTTCACCAAACATTTCTCCATTTTCACAAACGATAGCCAAACGGTCAACATCCGGATCGACCACAAAGCCCACATCGGCCTTTGCATGAGTCATCAACTCTGAAATCTCTGTCAAATTCTCAGGCAGTGGCTCCGGATTGTGAGAGAAGTTTCCATGAGGCGCACAATGTAATTTAAAGATCTGCTGAACACCCAAAGCATACAACAAATCGGGCAACACCATACCGCCCACAGAGTTTACACAGTCGATAGCCACTCGGAAGTTGGCAGCCTTGATAGCCTCAACATCTACCAAATCCAAATTCAGTACGCTCTCGATATGTTTCTGCTTGTATGTAGCATCAGCGATGACCTTACCCAAGTGATCCACATCAGCGAACTCAAAGTCTTCAGCTTCGGCAATCTTCAACACCTCAGCCCCTTCAGCTGCATCCAGGAATTCACCACGTTCGTTCAGCAACTTCAAGGCATTCCACTGTTTGGGATTATGGCTGGCTGTCAAGATAATGCCACCACAAGCACCTTCCATGGCCACAGCCAATTCCGTTGTAGGAGTAGTTGCCAAATCAATATCTACAACATCAAAGCCCATGCCGGTAAGCGTTCCTAAAACGACATGCTTTACCATAGGACCCGAGATACGCGCATCGCGTCCCACCACTATTTTATTAGTAGTTACTTTTGTTTTTCTTCTGATGAATGTAGCATAAGCTGCCACAAACTTCACTATTGCCAACGGATTGAGTCCGTCTTCCGTATTCCCACCAATTGTACCACGAATACCGGAAATCGATTTAATTAAAGTCATAAGTTCTCTTCAAATTTGAATTGCAGAATTTCATAAAAAGCAGGAGCTCCTTTACTCATATCGCTATCTATACCTCTTCTAAAAGGAACGATCAGTTTCACCTTAGCGCCATCTCCCACATACTTCAATGCAGTCATAAGGCCTTCGCTATCAAATGCGCCCGACGGCTGATAACCATAATAGAAATCATCCGGATCCTGATACAACATCTCATAAGGTCTTGTACCATTGCTGTTCGGTCCGTAATTTACCGATTTAGCCACTTTCGGATTCCTGGCATAGACATAATAAGACGAAGAATAGAAGACATAGGTCGAATCCAATGGATAAGAGACTACACAACGATACAAAACGCTGGTCTTGCCCGAAACAGCCCGCTGACTTGTCCCTTTATCTATAATATTGAGATAAACTCCATTTTCCAGCTTCACGAACTGATTTTCTTTAAATACAGTATCAGTCGGAAACTCATCCAACACTTCAAAACCATTTGTATTAATCAATCTGTCAATTGCTTTCCGCTCTGCTTTCAACATATCGGTATAAGACTTTCCCTTGTTACACGACACTGCCATAAGAGCAGCACATACAATCATCAAAATAGTAAAAACTTTTCTCATCTGTTTGCCTTTATAAGATATATAGATGACAAATGTAGTGATTCTCTGTCATATATTTAATATTAATCATTTAGAATCTTCTGATTTATTTGGATCAAACTCAGCCAATCCCTTTTCAAATACGGCAACTGCCTCATCCAATGTACCGAAGAACTCTCCGCCGGATGCATTCTTATGACCTCCGCCATTAAAATATGTAGAGGCAAAACGATTACAAGGAAAATCTCCGACTGATCGCAACGAGATCTTAACATATTCTACATCTTCACGGATGAAAGCACTGAAATAGACATTGTCAATACTAAGCGGCAGATTCACAAAGCCCTCCGTGTCACCGGCCACATAATGGAAACGGTCCAATTCCTCTTTAGTCAAAGTAATCAGAGCAGTGCCATGTTCCGGATAAACCTTCATCTTCTCATACAGGACATAACCCATCATGCGTAAACGGGATTCCGAATAGACCTGATTGACTTTGCGATAAATCAAATCCTTATCAATTCCCTTCTTGATCAATTCGCCAATGATGGTATAGATCTCCGGCTTGTTTGAATTGTAGGTAAACGATCCGGTATCGGTCATCATACCTGTATAGATACAGGTGGCGGCTTTCTGGTCCAACAGATCGAACATGCCCATACGGCAGATAAAGCGGAAAACCATCTCACAGGTTGACGACATCTCCGGATTTGAGATGGTAACACGACAGAAATCGGCCGGATTCAGATGGTGATCAATCATAACACGACGTCCTTCTGCCTCAACCACACATGGAGCCAGCTTCTCGATACGCTTGGGCTCATTGAAGTCTAAACAGAAAATAACATCCGCTTCTCGCACCAGCTGCTCGGCAAATTCAGGATACTTTTCATGCACTACAATCTCCTTGGCTCCCGGCATCCAACGGTAAAAAGAGGGATAATCATTCGGAACTATCACGTTCACATTGTCTTTGCCATAAGCGGTCAAAAAATGATAAAGTCCCAATGACGAACCTATTGCATCTCCATCGGGCGAAACATGAGTGACAATCACAAAACTATCACCCTTCTCAACATATTTCTTCGCTTTTTGAATCTTCTCTTCTGGAATGATTTTCGTAATCATATTCTTATTCTATTTTAGCGTGCCAAAGGTACGATTTAATTGATAATCGACAAAGAACTTACCTCACTCACAATCTCCTCTTTTGAAATAAGCAATCCCACAAGCAATAACAACAGAAAGAACAAAGTGGCTATCAGCAGACGGGCTCTTCGTGAACGCAGATAAAGCAATAGGCAAAGCAGCATTGCATAGCCCGAGAGCATTGAGAACCAACTAAATCGACAGCTCCACGTAGCTCCTGGTATTGCTGCAAAGAGTTCGACTACCTGCATCATGGCACAAGTCAGCCACTCTATCACCTGTTGCAGACAAAGCATTCCGGGCAGATTGTGTGGCAACAACATCCAACTGAGGGTAAGCGGAATCAAACCAAACGACAACAGCGTTATGGGCAGATTGGTGAAGAGAAAAACCAAAGAGAAATAGCCAAAGTAATGAAGACACAGAAAGGCTGTTCCCACTTGGGCCGAAACGGCAACAGTGACCCATTGCCAAGGCACACGAATCAAGGGATTGCGCACTTCTATCAATCCACTCAAACGGGGTTGTAGATAGAGTATGGAAAGCACAGCCAGATAACTCAACTGAAAACCAATATGAAATAGCAGATAGGGATCATACACCAACATACAGAAGGCTGATGCGGCCCAAGTGTTATAGCCATCGGTCTGCCTGCGAAGCCATTGCCCGGTCAGAAAAAGGGAAAGCATTACTCCGGCACGTACAGCTGACGGCGGCATGCCTGTCACACAGACATAAGCCCACAACAGGATTATAGTCAACAGATAGCAAATGGTCTTCTCAAAGCGGAAATGGGGTAAAAGCCTCAATAGCATCACCACAAACCCACAGACCACTGCCACATGAAAGCCACTGACTGCCAAGACATGTGAGACGCCGGTTACGGAAAACTGCTGCCTCACTTCACGTGACATCTTGCTCCGATCGCCCAACGTAATAGTGGCTAACAGAGACCGCTGCCCGGTTGAAAGATGCAGCGAGTCTAACCGATGAACACGTTGTTGCCGCCACTCATCGGCCAGCTGTAAAAGACGAGTATTTTTAACCGGCTCAAGACTGTCTGCCTCGAGCGTCATGGCTGAAGAGAGAGAGAAAAGCAACAGAAAGAAAAGTACGCCCCACATCCATCGGGCGTCATACATATAAAGTGTCTGCTTTCGGGCCAACAACCAAGCGACAAGCAGCAAACCGATAGCCAAAACCCATGTAACCAGCCCCAGAAAAGCACCGGGAATGGCTATCTGCAGCAAGATACCGACAATCCAAATAAAAAGCGGCCTCATAAAAGGTCGCTTCCTTATCTCTTCTATCATCACAGCTTGGTTTTGGAGAATGAAGAAGCTGTCTCAATCTTTCCGAAACAAGACCGAGACAGCTCCTTATGTATTATAAAGACTTCAAATCCTTAATAGTAGCGATTGGATCGGCCGACTTAAAGACGAAACTTCCTGCCACCAAAGCATCTGCACCCGCTTCGATCAGCTGTTTACCGGTCTGCAGATTCACACCACCATCAACTTCGATCAAGGTGCTCAAATTACGACGTACGATCATCTCTTTGAGTCGGGCTGTCTTGTCAACAGAATGCTGAATGAAAGACTGTCCGGCAAATCCCGGATTGACAGACATCAACATCACCAGATCCAAATCCTGGATAACATCTTCCAAGACGCAGATAGGAGTATGCGGATTCAAGGTAACTCCGGCCTTCATGCCAGCCTCTTTAATGGCATGGATGGTACGATGCAAGTGGGTGCAAGCTTCATAATGTACATTCATAATGTAGGCACCGGTAGCTGCAACCTGAGAGATATACTTCTGAGGCTCCACAATCATCAAGTGAACATCCATCTTTTTCTTACAAATCGGCTTCAACGCATTCAAGATTGGGAAACCGAAAGAGATATTGGGGACAAACACACCGTCCATGATGTCGAGATGCAACCATTCGGCATCGCTTTTGTTAATCATTTCCACATCGCGCTGCAAATTCATGAAATCAGCAGACAGCAGTGAAGGAGCTATAATATGTTCCATAATTACATTTTGTTTGCCACAAACATACAAAGAAATTAATAATAAACAATGGACAACCGAAAATAAAAGAGTGAGACCACTTTTACTTACCAATTGTCCATTTTAAATTCTGTTCAATTCAACACATAACCGCAAAGATCCGGCTGCAAAGCGGGTTCGGCCTGATAGACTCTTGCAAATTGTGTCAAGAAATCCAATGTCTGCTTACGCGGAGCACAACGGCGCTCAGCCGATCTTTTTTCTGTCTGTTGTTTCAGTTCGTCCATACATTGAGTAGAGTTATTCTTCATAGGCATTCTGTTTTATCTTATCCGATTATAAGAACGGCCAAAAGCTCTACTTATTGTTTGTCGCCCTGCTTTTTTACTATTCTTAAACAAACGACAGCTCCATGTGGCTCTCTTTGGCCATACGGCGCATATTCAAGATGGCATAACGCATACGACCCAATGCAGTATTGATACTTACTCCCGTCTGGTCGGCAATCTCTTTAAAGCTCAGACCCTGATAGTAGCGCATCTTCAAAACCTCTTTCTGTATATCGGGAAGGAAATCGACCAACTTCTTCACATCACTCAACACCTGGCATTTTATCAGATGGTCTTCGATCGTACTGTCACACAGCTTGATGTTGTTGAACAGATCAACCTCGACCTCATCATTCGACACCGTATTTTCACTTCGCTCTTGACGGAAAGAATCAATAATCAGATTATGGGCAATACGCATGATCCAGGCCTTAAACTTACCATTGTCGGTATAGCGTCCCTGCTTGATAGTCATAATCACCTTGACAAAAGTTTCCTGAAAGATATCCTCTGCCAAATCTTTATTGCGCACCACAAAATATATATAAGAATAGATACTGCTCTGGTGACGGTTCAACAACACATCAAAGGCAGCATTATTACCCTTTGCATAAAGGACAACCAACTCTTCGTCAGTCATCATTTTGAATGTATTCATTACTTTCCTGTTTTATGATTTCGAGTAATGTTATGCTATAGGCAGTGAAGTTTAAATGGTTATACAAATATTATTTACAAAGGCAAAAGAACAAAAACTATTTCAGACAAACAAACTTTTATTAGCTTTTTTACAAACAATTGTCCCCGGATTGCCGCTTTAACGTACAAACCGGGGACATTTCTTAACCAATATGATTTCTTAGAACTTATATCCTAATGTAAGAGCAACACGTGTTGTCTGACTCTTCAGTGTGGCCGGCTTTGAATCGACCAACAACTGATTCTCTACAATCACCTTTGAGAAGGTGTAGGCATCGTCTTTACGTTCGCTATAGATACAAGCCATGTCGGCATAGAAGTTCGGAGTGAAACGATAGCCGAAACCAACAGAAAAATGAGAAGTGCCTTTATACATTGTATAATTAGGGATCAAACCGGCTGTATATACCTCATATGCACCTTCACGGAACTGCTTCCGCATCGGTGAGCTCTGCCATCCACCGCCGGCACGAACAGCAAACTGAGGAGTCACTTTCACCTCTGCTCCCACCTTAACCGAATGTGCTAAGGAAAAGTCTTGCTTGATCAACTCATTGTCATTATACTCATAACCTTCGGGGTCTGACAGATTCATGTACTTATAGTTAGACAGTTCATAATCGACACTGATCAAGCCTACCTGACCAATAATGCCGGCTGCACTGATGATCCAGCGGTCGGGCGTACGCAACTTATAGTCGGTGTAGCGTCCCTGCGGTGTCTTACCGTTCATATCGTCCAAGCCTTCGATATGGCTCATTGATTTACCACCATAATAGTCGGTAATCTTATACCATGTAGGCGAATTATAGGCAATACCCAAACGAAGCTCATCCGCCGGACGCGCAACAATACCAATATTCACTGAATAGCCGGTGCCGTCTGTCGACTTCCAACCATCCCACAACAGCTTGTCTTTACCGCCGAAATACTCGTCATACTGTGTATAGGCATCATAGCTCAAATCTTCTACCGCCAGATTTGCTCCCAAGAACAGCATATTGGAGAAGTTCAAGGCCACAGCCAGATTGTATTTATCAACGGCTCCCTTCTCACGCACATTCATAACCACTTCGTTCGGAGAATAGCAAACCCATTTGTCGCCTTTCCATTCACCAAAAGCTGAATGATATTCATCCGCATTGTCTGCATCAGAAAAAGCTCCGATCAAGCCACCTTGATAAGCCAAACCCGGAATCCAATGGCCCCCAATGTTTTCATATTTGGCATCTACATTATCTGTTCCCAACGGCATATCCTTCTGAGCGATACCAAACCAGGCGCCGCTATTGTCTTGTCCGGCATACGAAGCCTTGGCTGCTGCATAGTCGGCCAATGAATAGTTCTGAGTGCCACGCATACCGTAAGAACGTTCAAAGTTCACTACGCGATTGTAGGCAAACCCCACATTCCAGCTGACCAAACCCTCATCATTACCGGTGGGGAAATAACCCACATACGATATATTGTCGAAATCAAACTTCGTCTTGCTGACATCCGTCATTGATCTGTTCCAGTCGGTTTTCGACTTGATTGACGACAGGCTGATAGTGCCCACCACCTCTGAACTGCGATAAATACCCAAGCCACCCGGATTGGTATTCATGACAGACACATCGCCTCCCAGCGCTCCAAAGGCACCACCCATACTGAGGTAACGTGCCGTTCCGTTAAATCTCGGCTGAGAATATTTGAAAGCATCCATCTCACCCTGTGCCCACACAGTGCTACCACCGGCCATCAACACAGAAGCCAATAAGCATACTACTTTTTTCATCTCTTTTCCCTTTTAAATTCATTCTACATCATCTTCTTCCACCACTGCGGCTGCTATAACCGCTACCGCCTCCTGAAGAATATCCACTGCCTGAAGAGGATGATCCTATCGAGCTGCGCGACGGACCGCTATAGCTTCTTGACGGACTATAGCTTCGTTGTGACTGGCTAGAACGATTTGTTGTCACACTGCTATTGCTGCGTCTTGACTGATAAGAACTGCTATTGCTACGACGGATCGTAGAATTGGCATTTCCGTTCTCGCGGCGGATGGTACGTGTTCGTGAGCTGTTGTCAACAGAAGAAGAGGAACGACGTATCGATGATGTTCTGTTATTGCGAATGGATGTACTGCCGGAAGTATTGTCGGTATTACTTCTCAACGAGGTTGAGTTTGATGTTGACGGGCGGCCTGAACGGCTGCTATATCGACGTACATTACCATTATTATTCACTGCGCCATCACTCCTCAACGTGTTTGAAGAGCTTGAATTGTTGTAGCGTCCCGGACGATAAGACGAAGAGATGGAACTACGTCCGCCCTGACGGTATGAACTTGAATAGGAGCTGCGTCCGCCACTACTGAAATGGTGAGGAGCCACATAATAGTGAGGTGTATGAGCATAATAATAGCCACCCCAATAACCATGTCCCCAGTGATAACTCAAGCCCCAGCCCGGACCATACCACGGATCGTACCAGCCTGCATAATAGCCGCCCCATCCATAACTCCAACGGGGTCTGTAATACCAAGATGAATAGCTCCACCAAGGTGAATAGCTGTAAAACCATGGATCGTACCAGCCATAATACCAAGGATCTCTCCAAGCAGAGTACCACGGATTACCTATATTGATAGAAAGATTCACATTAGATCCTCTATCGGAATAGTCGGTATCGTAACCATAGCTGTAGTATCCGTCGCTCAGATAAAGATCTACCTGATCGGCACCGGCAATCGTAATCTTGCTGGGCGAATGATAGCGGACAATACGCTCTGTATATTCCGTATCCGAACGGCGTTCTGCGCGTTTACGGTCTTTTCTTGGAGCAGCCTCAACCGTAGTCTGTTCGTCGTCATAAGGCTCTTCTACCTGTACAGAAGAATAGCGTCTGTTGTATTCGTCCACATCTCGTCCATTCTGTATATCTGCAGAAGAAGAGATGTTCTTGTCCGTACGTGCTGCCACCACCGTTTGCTGTTCTTCACGCGGGACGATGGTCTTTTTCTCTTCTACCTTTTCTTTCTTTACCTTTTTGGAAGAGAAATACACGTCATCAAAAAAGTCCTCCTGCGCCACTCCATTGAGATGGAAAGCTGTCAGAAGTAATACCCATAGGAATGTTAATCTCATAGATTTCATAATCGTTCTCCTTTCTCCTCTATTTTTTGTGTCAGTTTATATCTTGTTCTCTATCGATTTTATAACGGTTCAATGTCTCTTTTTGGTGTTCGTTGTTCTTCATAAAAAGATACACGTTCCTTTTGTATATACAAATATAACTGCTTACAACTTACCAACCATCATTTACAGAAACTTTAACGTTATAAAAGTCAAGCTCTTTTGCCTCTATACCAAGAAAGATGCAAAAGGGGAGAATTTCGCTGCATCGGGAAACAAGTTTTTTCCTATGACCTATCTTCTTTGTCTGATCGTGATAGAAGATTGACTGCATCAGAATGTCACATCCACACCGGCCATAACGGTGGCTTTCGGCATCGGATAGCCATCATTAATTGTATAGCGGGCAGCTGTCAGGTTCTCGCCCTTCAAGAAGAGCTTCACGCCTCTATCCGGTGCGCCGAAGCGATAAGCCACACGGGCATTCAGCAGCGTATAATCCTCCTTGCGCACATCGCCCGGCTCTTTTCCCACAAAGGTGTAGAGATCAAAGATGGACTGCACATTCAGATGCAGGTCCAAGCGTCCGAGCTGACAAGTAGCGCCGGCATAGATCTTATGGGCCGGAGCTGCCACAATCTGTTTGTTCATATCCAGATAACTATAGTTGACATCCAGCTTCAACGCACGACAGGGGCGAATGGCCGCCTCGAACTCTATACCTTTATTATAGAAGCGTCCGACATTGTTCATCTGACGGTTCATGACCGAGATCATATCTTTGCCTTCGATATAAAAAGCGGTCAGCTCGGCAAACAGACGGTCTTCCCACAACGATTGACCCACCGACAGCTCATAGCTCAGCATGCTTTCAGGCTTCAGGTCGGGATTGGCCTTAGAGAAGGGCAGATATGAGATATACAGCTCGCGAAGGGTCGGACTGCGATAGCCCTTCGAAAACGAACCCTTCAGAGTGTTTCCCTCAAACAGACGGAGCGAGAAACCGGCTTGCGGCACCCATTCACTGCCGTAGGCACTGCTATGTTCATAGCGCACACCGGCATTCAGGCTCAACACATCCCACAGATCCTGCTGGGCAATGGCATAGCCGGCTGTCTCATGTACACTGCGGTCAACAATTTCGCCCTTCGGTCCTTGAATACTGTCGTTCCAGGCATGACCGCCCCAATTCTTATAATCGACACCCAGCGTAAAGGTGTTGCCTTCGATTAGACGAAACGATTGATAGAGCTGTAATCCGGCATTATGGTCGTCCGACAGAAAGAGAAACGTGCGAGGCTTTTCATTCACGCCATGACCGTCATTAATCTTATGATGTCCCCAGTTGTAGAACAGACGCAAAGCACCACCGATCTTTTCGTGCTGATTTTCCAAAGAGAAGGATGTGGTTCCGCGAAGGATGTGCATCACATGATCGAGCAGAGGTTTCTCTACTGTGCCCGGATCTTCGGTGTTATATTTCGCTAAGCTCAGATTGCCGTTCAGCTTATAGTGATTGCCCAAACGGTAGCCTAAGTTCAGGAAGCCGTTGGTGATATCAAATTTCGAGTTGGGGCGATGACCATCGGTGCGGTCGTGATTGATAGAGACAAAGCTACTGAAGTCTCCTACATTATAGCCATTATTGAGCATATACTTCTGTGTATTGTAGGAGCCATACATCACACGTGCCTGTGTGCGACGTCCCGCCTGTTTATGCTGACGAGTGATGATATTGACCACGCCGCCCATGGCATTAGAACCATACAACAACGAACCCGGACCACGAATCACCTCCACGCGCTCCACATCCGAAGCGACATAGGTGTCGGGCAGCGCATGACCAAACACGCCGGCCCATTGTGGCTGTCCGTCAAACAGCATCAGCACCTTGTTTCCCTGTCCCACTCCACGGATATTGACCGTTCCGGCCGAACCCGAAGAGACACCGAAACCGGTTATTCCCTTTTCCGTCACAAACAGTCCGGGCACCTGTTCCGACAAAACCGGCAACAGGGCAGATTCGCTGCTACTCTCGATCTGATTGCGATCGATCACCGAGACAGTCATCGGCACACTGCTCCGATTGACGGCAATCTTATGTACAGAAACCACCACTCCCTTTAAATTCACCAGACTATCGACCGGTTCGGGCTCAATAGCCATACCACTCAAACTGCACAACGACAGCGAGGCCAGTAAGACAATATTCTTCATATATATTATTATTGTATTCTTTTACTTTATCAGTCCCCAAAATGGGTTTCTCCCATCATGGAACAATATACAAACAAATATCAAAATATTGATGCAATATAACGAAGAAAAAATGGGCAGATGCTTTGTCGAAAACGGATAGGCACTCCGTTGGAATTAGATAGGCATCCATTTTTGACGGAACAACTACTCCGTTTTTAACCGGGAAAAAGCCTCTATTTTTTCCATGCGCCACACCTCCTTGAGAGCAACAAAAAGACGGTGCGTCATAGATGTGCACGAAGGTAAAATTCATTAACCCCAAATCGGTTATTAAAACGAAACAGGACGTTTTCATCGGTTGTCTCAGCATACGCCTATAGCCATCGGAGAGATAGTTATTGTGTTTTTATCCGGATTATTATTTACTAAAAGCGGTAACGGATCCGGCAGAAACGATGGGCAATTTCGCCGGACTTGACAGACGAATCTGTCTCGACCCAAACACCCTGAAAAAAGTAGTTGCAGCCTATCTTTCAATAGTCCCTAATTTTCGCAACACTTTTGTACAAGAATAATTTAAAGCACTGAGTAGTAATATATTACTCAGTGCTTTGTCATGTTCGAAGATTCACTTAACTTCGTGTTGCGTAAAAATCAAACCAATCTTCAACAGAAATGACTAAAGTACAAATAAAATTCGATTCAATCACACCTTTTGGCGGAATATTTTCAATCATGGAGCAATTTGATGCTCTTTTATCGGACGTAATCGACTCCACATTAGGATTGCGTAGCAAAACCTATGGTTACCAATACAGTGAAATTATCCGTTCTCTCATGTGCGTATTCTTCTGTGGTGGGTCGTGCATTGAAGATATATCCACTCATCTCATGCCCCATCTTTCCCTGCATCCCAAACTTAAAACCTGCAGCACAGACACGATTCTTCGCGCCATAAAAGAACTGACTACAGACAACATAACGTATTCATCTCCAGACTCAGGTAAATCATATGACTTCAATACAGCTGACACAATGAACGAATTGTTGGTCAAGTCTCTCATTGCTACCGGAGAATTCTGTCAAGAGATTCGTCAGCTGAGGCTTCCGGTCATCAAGAGCCTGCCCATATCCTCGACCGGCAATTTCACTCACTGGAAAGAGTATCAGGATTCCGTAAACTATCTGCTTTTCGATACGGCATGTATCAACTATGGAGGCTCCGGAAAACAGTTTGACTGGTCTGCGTTGGCTCAATACAAAGGGAAGATTCCTTTCCTGTTAAGTGGAGGAATCCGCTTGTCCCATCTGTCTAAAATACGGCAATTCAGTCATCCGCAATGGATAGGCGTGGACCTGAACAGCGGATTTGAAACCGCACCGGGAATCAAGGATGCCTCCATCCTTCACTCATTTATACATAAACTGGAAAATCACTTATAAAGACAAAACTTATGAATCGTATCAATCAACTCTTCATACATCGGAAAGAACCCGTACTTTCCATCTATTTCTGTGCCGGACATCCGCTGTTAGAAAACACGCTGCCCACGCTCCGGGCTTTGCAAGACCACCAGATAGATCTGGTAGAGATCGGCATCCCATTCAGCGACCCCATGGCAGACGGTCCTGTCATTCAGCACGCAGCTACTCAAGCCATACGCAACGGCATGTCGCTCCGATGCCTGTTCCAACAACTGGAACATGTCCGCCCCACAATTCACATTCCCTTAGTTCTGATGGGCTATCTGAATCCCATTCTGCAATTCGGATTCCGGTCTTTCTGTGAGCAATGTAAACGAGTGGGAATCGACGGAGTCATCATACCCGACCTTCCCTTTCAGGAATATCTCATGCACTACAAACCGACAGCCGACTCATACGATCTGAAAATCATTATGCTTATCACTCCCGAAACCAGCGAAGCTCGTATCCGTCAGATTGATGAACAGACAGACGGCTTCATCTATATGGTGTCGAGTGCTGCCATTACAGGAGCTCAAAAGAAGTTCGACGAACAGAAACAAGCCTATTTCCAACGCATACAAGCCATGCAGCTGAAGAATCCGCTGATGGTGGGCTTCGGAATTTCTAACCGCCAGACACTGGAAGCTGCCAATGCACACGCAGCCGGTGCCATCATCGGAAGCAAGTTTGTACAACTATTGGAAGAATGTAAAGGCAATGCAGACATGGCTATTGAGTGCCTCAAAGAACGGCTGAAAGAAGTTTAGATTATCCTCATCGCTATCAGGAAAGCAAGGCGAGGCTGTATTCAAAACAACTATTTGGATGCAGCCGTTTGCAATTATGACACACTATTGATTAATTGGGTTAATATTTCCATATATGTATTCTTTTAAAAACTGAACAATCGTATACCAAGTTGAAAAAAGGCTCTGTCTGCTTGCGGATTCCATACCATACAAGCATGAACCGGCATCGTATGTTTCGCCAGCGTCCAATCATAGGTTGCTTTCAACGAAACATGCACAAGTCCATTCGCATCTCCATAAAAATTGGTTTTACTACCGGCTTTATTCAAAGCAAATGCTCCACCGATTCCGGCATCCACATGCCATTGGGCTTTTGTATAGATGGGGTATTCCAAATAACCAAAAGTCGAGTATTTATTGGCTGTGTTATCTTCGTTCCTGTCACGGCCAAAAACAATCGTTGACCAAGAAATTGAAAGAGGGAATCGCTCCCCACAGTAATAACTCAATATAGCATCCAAAAAACGTCCGGTACTGTGAGCTTTGTAATTAAAGAACTCCGTATTATTATATGTAGCATCTATTGAAAAATTATATGTATCCCACAAAGCCAAAGAAAAACCTTTATACTGAAACGAGATATGATTATTAAATTCCTTGTACGTACCCTGTGTGTTGGTTCCGCCCCAAAAACCTAGGTTAAACAATCCGTTGCATAAAGAGTAATTTACATCTCCCGTAATTACAAGTCCATCTGCCACCTCTATTCCACGCCACAGATGGTTTGTTTGCAAATTCGCTTTCAAATGAAGTTGCGCAGTTGTTTCCAGAGAAAACAACAACAGCAATAAACCTATGTATTTTTTCATAAACTATCATTTTGATTGATGAATTGTAGGACATAACACTATATTCCGTTGAGACAGTGGACAGAAACAGACTACTTTTGCACGATGAGCCAACTCCTTCATCGATTCTGTAAAAGATATGTTCCAAAGAGCCTCACCAATGCCTATAACTAAATCATTCATGATATGATTATTTAAGGATTTTAAGTACACCTGTACTTGACAGGCGCACTTAAAAATGTATTTGATTAAAATTTGACCACTGATTTTACAATATTAGCTTTATCCTGCACACTACTATCCATTGCATGCTGGATATCGGTGAAATCGAAGATATTAGTCACGATTCCCTTCAAATTAACCTTGCCCGAAGCTACAGCGTCAATAGCCATGGGATAAATATGACGGTATCGGAATACAGTTTTGAATGTAAGTTCTTTGTCCAATGCCAAACTCAACGGAAGCGTCATTTCACCACTTTTGGAATAACCCACCAATACTATGGTAGCACCTTTTTTGGTCACGTGAATAGCCTGACGGGTCGTTATCTCCATACCTGCTGTCTCAATCACCAAATCAACCCCCTTTCCATCGGTAAACTTAGCTACAGCTTTCAGCACTTCTTCTTCTTTCGAGTTGATGACTGCCGTTGCCCCCAATTCCAATGCCTTATCCAAACGTTTCTGCATAATGTCGACTACGTAAACCTTAGACACACCTTCTGCCTTTAAGGCCATCATGGATACCAATCCGATACAGCCGGCACCAAAGACAAGGGCCGTTTGTCCGGCATGTGCTCCGCCTTGATTGGCTGCATGGAAACCCACAGCCAACGGCTCTATCAATGCGCCTTCCATCGTAGAGACATTTCCGGGTAGTTTAAAGCAGAGATCGGCTTCGTGAGCTACATATTCCTGAAACACACCATCCTCCGGAGGAGTAGCAAAGAATACCACGTCGGGACATAAATTATATTTTCCCTCACGACAGTACTCGCAATGTCCACAAGTCTTGCCAGGCTCCAAAGCCACACGATCACCCACTTTCAGATGCTTCACATTCTTTCCCACTTCGACAACCGTTCCACCCGGTTCATGTCCCAATACAAACGGCGGTTCTACCACATAGTCACCGATACGTCCGGTTTCGTAATAATGCATGTCAGATCCGCAAATACCAACGTATTCCAATTTGACCAATACTTCATTATCTTTGGGTTGAGGAATTTCTCGGGCTGTATAACCCATTTGACCGATGCCGTTCATAACGGCCACTTTCATTGTACCTTTCATAATGTAATCTCTTGTTATTTTAAAATGATGTTAATTGTTTTAGATAGTCTTCAAGTTCCGCTTGGACAGGCATTGCACGGATGGCTCCTTTACGGGTAGTTTCCAGCGAAGCAGCTGCATTAGCCCGAAACAACATTTCCTGTAACTGACGGTCAGAAAGATCCATACCTTGCTCCAGAATATAGGCCAAACAGCATCCTAAAAAAGTATCGCCCGCTCCGGTTGTATCTACGGTCCGACTGGTTAGAAACGCCTCCTGCTGTACCATACGATTTCCCATAAATGCCTGGTTACCGGCCTCTCCCGATGTAACAAGAATCAAAGGAATGGAATAATGTTTCTGCAAATAGTCCACCCCATTCTGGATGGTAGTTTGTTGGGTTATAAACGCCAGTTCGCTGGTTTCCACCTTCAGAATGTCGCACACAGAGCATCCATACAGCATCCATTTGCGGGCATCTTCTTCGCTAAGCCATAATGCCGGACGGAAATTGGGGTCAAAGGAAATCAACCGATGTGCTGTTTTAGCTGCCCGAATGGCTTTGCGCGTGGCCTTTCGGCATCGTTTATGTGTGAACGAAAGAGAACCAAAATGGAAAATACGTGTGCGCGACAACATATCTGCATCCACATCCCCTTCTTCCAAGTTCATGTCGGCCGTGTGGTTACGATAAAAAAGATATTGGTGAGGATAGGTTTTCGAATCATTCAGAAAAGCCAACGTGGTATTCCTTTTCTTGTCTTTCGAGAGTCCTTCCGTTGAAATACCCATCTTCACAATGCGCTGTTGCAAAGCATCTCCCAAAAAGTCATCTCCAATCTTTCCGATAAAAGCTGTACGCTTCTGTAGATTGCTCAACATGGCCAGTACATTACAGGGCGCACCACCCGGATTTGATTCATACACCACACTATCAAAATCATTGGAATGAAGCGCATTGAAATCAACCAACAGTTCACCCAAGGCGATGACATCATATTCCCGCAGGTTTTTCTTACGCTTCAAGAATCGGTACTTAATCACATTTAAAATGCGGTTATAACTTCTTTTATCAAGTTTATAAAAGAACAACGCAAGGGCAGTCACTACCCATAATACTCCTGGTATGGTACTGAATGAATGCCTCATAATGGCCAAAACAGATGCATTCTGTACGGAGTTGGCTTCATAACCGGCCCATCCCAACGACAACGCCAGTAACGCAGTACCCAGTGCCATGCCAATCTTGTTGCCGAGAGAAATAAAAGCATATTGGAATCCATCATTCCGGATGCCTGTACGCCATTCACCGTATTCCACACAATCAGGAATGATAGCATAGATTGCTGTGTTGAAACCAGAGAAAAAGAATTGGGAAAGTGCAGCAAACAGGTAGAAAGGTATGGGAGAAGCCACCGGACTGAAGAAGAACAGTGCAATCATGGTAATCCCCGTACCAAAAGCAAATACTGAGGCAGCCCATCCTTTGTTGGAGGTCCATTGAAATACTTTCGGGAAACAGGCTGCTCCGATGATGGATGGAACAATGATGGCCATGGAATAATAGGTGAACAATACCGCATCATTCTCTACATACGTAAAATAATAGAGCAGATCAGCGTTTCGACCGTAAAGGATAAAGCCAAACAGTACCTGTCCCAACAGTGCCAACAAATAAGGTTTGTTCTTGACAACGGCCTGCAACTGCAATCGCAACGGAATTTTCTGGGCTTCCGGAACTTCTACCACCTCTTTTGTCTTGGCAAAACAAAAGATATGACAGATAGCAAAGACTGCTCCATAAAGAACAGCAATCAATAGATAACCCCGCTGTGCATTTCCATTGCCCAACCATTCAATCAGTGGAATCGTAATAATGTTGATGATTCCAATGGCTATCATGGCACTGACAGATCGAGAGGTGTTGATTTGCGCGCGTTCGGTCATGTTTTGGGTCATAGCACCGCACAACGTTCCATACGGAATGTTCACACAAGTATATCCAAAGACCAGAATACAGTAGGTCACAGCCATGTAAATGATTTTATGTGTCTGACTCCAGTCTGGATGCGCCCAGAAAGTGAGAATCAGCACCAAAGCTGTTAACGGAGCTGCAAACAAGAGCCAAGGGCGATAGCGTCCCCATCGAGTATGCGTCTTATCGCTTAATCCTCCGATTATCGGATCGTTAATGGCATCCCAGAAGCGGGAAAACAACATCAGCGTAGCCACAGCACTCATACTGATACCAAAAACATCGGTATAGAATATCATCAGGAAATTCCCGACAAACATCCAGCTAAAATTACAGCCTACATCCCCCATCCCATAAGCCAACTTGCTTATGAAAGGAACTTTCAATTGATTCAAATCGCTTTTCATGTGTATTACTTTTTAGATTTTGATGATTTCTGAAGCAAAACTATGCGCTGACAATCAGATAAAAAACTGATTTTACACATTAATCTTTCGCAACCGTTCCCGCAACCGTTCCCGAAATCCGCAACCGTTCCCGAAAACTTTCTTTTTTTTCATTACATTTGTACCACTCACTAAAAAGTGTTGCCATGAAATACACCACCATCATCGACATAGCCCAAGCTTTGGGGCTTTCCAAATCGACCGTATCACGTGCCTTACGGGGCGATCACCAAAATGTCAGTAAAGAAACACGGGAAAGAATTCTGGCCATGGCAGAGAAAATGGGATATTCTCGCAATGAACTGGCCGTCAATCTGCGAAAACAAAGCACTCGCACTATCGGCATCGTGGTTCCGGAAATGCTGACACCTTTTTACATGAATTTCATTACCTATGCCCAGCAGGAATTGAACAAACAGGGTTATCGGGTCACATTGGCTCAGTCTCATGAAAATCCAGACGCCGAGCTGGCCAATCTACAGATGTTTGAAGACTATCGGGTAGAAGGTATTCTTATCAGTGTCTGCCATACAGAAAAGAATCTTGCAACTTATCAGCGAATCATAAAGAAAGGTATTCCGATGGTCTTTTTCGACCGTACCCTGTCTTCTTTGCCTGTTTCCAAAGTAAAAATCAACGATTATATAAAATCGTTCTTTCTGGTGGAACAGATGATACGTAGAGGAAGAAGACAAATTGTTCACTTGGCAGGACCCGACTATATCCAAAACTCCCTGGAAAGAAAACGAGGGTATCGGGATGCCTTGGAAAAGTTTCATCTTCCTTACTGCCAGGAGTATGTCATTGACGCTGGAGTAGATTTCTCTGGAGGCGAGCAAGCGGTGGAACAGCTATTGAAGCAACACATTGCTTTCGATGCGCTATTCTGCTTTACGGAAATGTCTGCTCTCGGAGCGAAAAGTAACCTCCAAAAGCATGGTATTTCAAATACCTGATGAGGTAGCTATTGCCTGTGTTTCGGGAACGGATTTGTGCGTATTAGTCCATCCGTCCATTACAGCTGTCGAACAACCTGTAAAACAAATGGCAGAAGAAGCATCTGCGCTGATTATACAAAAAGTAGAACATCCGGAACTACCTGATAAAACCATTGTGTTAGAAGCAAATACTATTTATAGGGAATCTACATGAAAAAGAAGATCTTCACTTGAGCCAATCGGTTAGCGGCAAAGTCTATTGATATGATTTGTTGTAACCCCTCTAATGTCAGAATGGTTGGACAAGTATCTTCTTTGCGATGCGATCTATTGTCACACAAATAATAATTGGAACTTCTCCGTTTTTCAACAAGACGGTGTGTTTTATTTCGGCCTACTTCGCCAAACTACCGGATTTCTGCTTCCGCCCAAAAACAAAAAAGCCCTGATTCTATTATTGAATCAGAGCTTCTACTAATTTTGCTTTGTAAAGTTGCGGTGCGTACGGGACTCGAACCCGTGACCCCATGCGTGACAGGCATGTATTCTAACCAGCTGAACTAACGCACCAGTATTTTTAATTGCTTTCTCTCTCGATTGCGGTGCAAAGATAGTGCTATTTTTTAAATCTGCAATACTTTTCCCGCAGAAAATATAAAAAATCATTTTTTTCTATATATTTGTATCCAATACCAATCACATAAAGATTTATAACATGAAAAATACACCAGTTAACTCACAAGCAGTTGAAGAGACCATTCAAAGCTATGGATTAGCAGACTTCGGTAAAGCTACCATCCGCGAAGTTGTAGCAATCTCTACACAGTTGGAACAACAGACTAAGACCGAATTCATCCACATGGAAATGGGCGTTCCCGGCTTGAAGCCGGCACAAATAGGCGTGGATGCCGAGATCAAGGCTTTACAGAGTGGCGTTGCTTCTATCTACCCAAATATCAACGGTATTCCCGATGTCAAAAACGAAGCTTCTCGTTTTATCAAGGCATTTATCAATATCGACATTGCTCCGGAAGGATGTGTTCCCGTGACCGGATCTATGCAGGGCACATTTGCCTCTTTCCTGACAGCCGGACAATGTACGCCCGGAAAAGACACCATCCTCTTTATCGATCCCGGTTTTCCCGTGCAGAAACAGCAGATCAAGGTAATGGGATATAAATATGAGACTTTTGACGTGTATGAATGCCGTGGCGAAAAGTTGCGTGACACCTTGGAACAGTATCTGTCAAAAGGTAACATCGCTGCCATGATCTATTCAAACCCCAACAACCCGGCCTGGTTCTGTCTGACCGATCAGGAATTACAGATCATCGGTGAAATGGCCAACAAATATGACGTGATCGTCATCGAAGACCTGGCCTATTTTGCTATGGACTTCCGCAAAGATCTGGGCACTCCGTTCGAACCTCCTTTCCAGGCAACCGTGGCTCACTATACCGACAATTATATCCTGCAGATTTCCGGATCTAAAGCATTCAGCTATGCCGGCCAGCGAATTGGCGTAACTGCCATCTCTAATAAACTGTATCACCGCAGCTATCCGGGCCTGACAGAGCGTTATGGCGGCGGCACATTCGGTACGGTCTATATCCATCGCGTATTGTATGCGCTGTCTTCTGGCACCAGCCACTCTGCTCAACATGCCTTAGCGGCTATGTTCAAGGGCGCAGCAGACGGCACATTCAAGTTTGTAGAAGACATCAAAGAATATGGTCGCCGTGCACACCGACTGAAAGAGATCTTTACAAAATATGGCTTCCATATCGTGTATGACCATGACTTGGACGAACCTATCGCCGACGGTTTCTACTTCACAATCGGCTATCCGGGCATGACGGGCAGCGAATTGATGAAAGAACTGATCTATTATGGTATAAGTGCCATCTCTTTGGGCACAACAGGTAGCCATCAGCAGGGTCTTAGAGCTTGTACCTCTTTCATCAAAGACCATCAGTATAGTCTGTTGGAAGAGCGATTGAAGTTGTTTAAAGAAAATCATGGATAACACTTCTGGTGTGTCATAATTGTAAACGGCCACGCTGTTTGGGATTATGACACACCGCTGTCGCTTTTTTACTCCCAGCAGAGACAAACTTTGCCGGCTTTCAGCCTGCTTCTTGGGCACGGCGTCAATTTGTGAATATCAATCATAAAATACAATAAGCCAACGGCCAGACATGGGATTGTTTACCCAGTTAAAATGGATTGGTTTATCTTCTAAAATTGGATGCCTATCCATTTCCAACGGAGTGCCTACTCCTTTTCGACGGAGTGCCTACCCAATTTCAAAAAAGTCCCTACCCTTTTTTCAAAAAGTCCCTAGACTTTTCCCAAGAAGTCTATACCCCTTTTCCTAGCAGTATATAAACCATTGAAATACAACATGTAATACCTTCTATGAAAATACGTTTGAGCCGAGCCGGATTCGCCTGTCAAATCCAACAGATTTGTCCGCCGTTTCCGATATACTTGCCATCTGTTTTCAGCAAGCAACGATCTTGATAAAATACAATAACTTCTCCCTGTGCGTTGCCACTAAGCTATGGAAATCCATTGACGGTGAATTCATAATTGCAAACCGCTGTGTTGCCTTCGGAACTCGACCTCAGTCATTTATACCAGCAAACTCCTGTCGGTCTCATCCTCAGCACCTTGCATTTTACTCATTTGGATGCGCCTTTTGTATTCAAAAAGCAATGTTTTTTGTACTTATTAACATTAATAAGACCCTATTTCCTTTGCCTTCTCATACAAAAAGCCTTATATTAGGGCGAAATCTAATTAAACACACATTTATCCCATAAACTATGAAATTTCATACTAAAATATTTGCTGCAACACATAACTGGCAATTACCATACCAGGGATGTACACTTATATCTGAACCATTTCTACAAGATAGCTATTTCCAACGTTCTGTCGTCTTATTGGTTGAACATTCCCGGGAAGAATCGGTAGGAATCATACTAAACAAAAAAACGAATCTATTCCTCAACACGTTTGTGCCGGAACTGAAAGAGGCCATACCTATTCCTCTCTACTTAGGCGGTCCGGTCAGCAAGAACCATCTGTTCTTTATTCATACGTTAGGCGACCTGATTGTACCTAATTCCTATAAAATAAATGAGCATCTCTACTTTGGCGGACAGTTCGAAGCTATCAAGAGATATATTCAGAAGGGATATTCCTTTGAGGGAAAGGTAAAATTCTTCCTTGGCTATTCCGGCTGGAGCGAAGGCCAATTGGAACAGGAACTTGCACAAGACTCGTGGATGGTCTGCTCTCAAACAGACCCCAATCTGATGGTTGGTGAAGGAGAAGGTTTCTGGAAAGAATCGGTCAATCTGCTGGGCAACGACTATGAGCAATGGACTCTCTATCCCAAAGATCCGGCCTTGAACTAAAACGGTATGTCATAATTGCAAACTGCTGCGTTGCTTTTCAAATCAAACATTGCATGATCCACACGTCGGAATATCCATCCGGCGTAGCGACCCATTGCGACAACACTCCGGCATGCACAAAGCCATTGCTCCGGAACAGTGCAATACTGGCCACATTCTCTTTCTGCACATGTACATACAGCTGATGCAGATGCAGGAAACGGAAGGCATACTCTTTGATCAGCATCAACGCCTCAGAAGCAATGCCTTGGCGCTGATGTGCCGGATCGATCAAAACTCCTACTGCTGCCCGCCGATTATGAGGATCAAAGTCATAGAGATCGATCATGCCAACCGTCTCGGACGTGGGAAGCCAAACAATCATAAATCGCAGTTGACGCAGCTCATAGATGTTACGATGAGATTCCGCGATATATTCTTTCAACACGAAACGGGAAAAGGGCGAAACAGTTGCCCCCACATGCCATAAGGTTGTGTCGTTTTCCCACTGATAAAGCAACCCCAGATCCTCCGGTTCCAAGGCACGAAGACGAATCTTATCATTTGCTAACATAACATGATCATTTTCCGGGCGACACCAATCGGCCGCTCTGCATTGTATAAATATGATATACCGATCTTTTGTTGGGCATCTTGTCCATCAACAGAAAAAGCTGCTCAAAACGCACATCCGGATAACAGACGGCATAGTCTGTGATGCCTTCAGACTGCCGGCTGCCGATAAGATCCACAGCCTGACAACTGTCTATGTTCCACCATGAGACCGACTCACAATCGGGCATCTGTTGCATACAGGCAGCCTTCACCTCGTTCAAATGCACTTGACGACACACGACCAACAGATGACGATGCTTGACCTTGGGCTTATGCTTCACCCGGAAAGGCGCCAACAATGAGGCCAACAGAGCTTTCAGGAAAACGGCCGTACGAATCAATCCTTCCATCAGCCATCCGGAATGTGGATAATATTTGCGGAAAAAGATAATCATTGCCCCATAAAAGGCCTTGATATACTTCATGTCGCCATGTTTGGTGCTTTCTCCTTTGTAGTGCAACATCCGTTCGGGTATATAGTAATTCTGATAACCGCCCAATACCAAGCGGTAAGAGAGGTCGATATCTTCGCCATACATAAAGAATGATTCATCCAACAGACCTACACGATCCAACGCCTCGTGACGCATCAGCATGAATGCACCGGCCAGCACATCCACCTTATGAAGCTTTTTTTCATCTAAATAACGAAGGGCATATCGGGAAAAACGGGGCGAATTGGGAAACAGACTGGAGAGCCCGAACAATTTGCAGAACGAAACCCAGGGCGAAGGGAACGAACGTTTACTCTCGGGCAGAAACAGTCCATGCCCATCTATCATCTTCACGCCAATACCACCGGCTTCGGGATGTTCGTCCATAAAGAGACAGAGCGAACGCAGACTGTCCTCTCCGATCACGGTGTCCGGATTGAGCAACAACACATACTTGCCCCGACAGATACGAATGGCCTGATTATTGGCCTTGGCAAAGCCGGGATTGTCTCTATTCTCGATAAAGGAGACCTGAGGGAAGCGAGGCTTCAGATAAGCCATAGAATCGTCGGTCGAATTATTATCTACCACAAACACCTCACCCGACAGACCGCTCATCGCAGCCTGCACCGAATAGAGGCACTGCTCAACAAAATACTTCACATTATAGTTGACAATCACCACCGATATTTTGACATCTTCATACATAGCGTTTGGATATAGTCTTGCTTACATCTTTAAAGAATCATTGAAATTGGTGCGGCTCACGATGGAACGTCCCAACGTAATCTCGTCGGCATATTCAATCTCATCTCCGATAGAGACTCCGCGGGCAATCACTGTCACCTTTACATCATAGGGTTGTAACTTCCGATAGATAAAGAAGTTGGTTGTTTCGCCCTCCATCGTGGTGCTCAAGGCCAAGATCACCTCTTTTACCTCACCTGCGGCCACACGCTGCACCAGGCTATCCAGCTGCAAGTCTGACGGACCGATGCCATCTACCGGCGAAAGAATACCACCCAGCACATGATAGACTCCTTGAAACTGGCCGGTGTTCTCGACGGCCATCACCTCCTTGACATTCTCCACCACACAGACCGTTGACTGGTCGCGGCGCGGATCGGAACAGATAGCACACAACTCATCATCACAGATATTGTGACACACCTTACAATACTTCACCTCACGACGCAGCGAAAGCAACGCCGATGCAAAGCTCTCGGTATAGGCCGGCTCACGACGTAACATATACAATGCCAAGCGAAGAGCTGTCTTGCGCCCGACTCCCGGCAACGAGGCCAGCTCATTTACGGCATTCTCCAACAAAACAGACGGATACTTCTGACTCATCAATTCTTCCTTTTACTGATTCTGACGCATCTTTTGAGGCGGCATCCCAACAACATTCCGGCACACCTCAAAAGCAGTTTTGAAAGGACAAACTTACAGAAAAAGGTTCTATTTTCAGCTCTATCCTCCAAAAATCGAACCTTTTTTGTAATTTTGTTCTCTCTATTTTTCTTTAAAGCACATATATATAATATACCTATATGATTTCAATAGACGGACTAACGGTTGAGTTTGGAGGAACAACTCTGTTCTCAAATGTCTCTTTTGTAGTGAATGAAAAAGACCGCATCGCCCTGATGGGAAAGAATGGTGCCGGCAAATCTACCCTGCTGAAGATTTTAGCAGGCGTGCGCGAACCGACTCGTGGCCAAGTATCAGCTCCCAAAGACACAGTCATCGCCTATCTGCCTCAGCACCTGATGACAGAAGACGGACGCACTGTGTTTGAAGAGACCGCACAAGCTTTTGCCCATCTACACAAGATGGAGGCCGAAATAGAATCGCTGAACAAAGAGCTGGAGACGCGCACCGATTATGAATCAGACAGCTATATGGAGCTGATCGAACGTGTATCTACCTTGAGCGAGAAGTTCTACTCCATCGAAGAGACCAATTATGACGCTGACATCGAAAAGACATTGTTGGGTTTAGGTTTCAAACGTGAGGACTTCAGCCGTCAGACCAGTGAGTTCAGTGGCGGATGGCGTATGCGTATCGAATTGGCCAAGCTCCTGTTGAAGAAACCGGATGTGTTGCTGCTCGACGAGCCGACCAACCATCTGGATATAGAATCTATCCAATGGCTTGAAGATTTCTTGATTGATAATGGACAGGCGGTAATCGTGATCAGTCACGACCGTGCTTTTGTCGATCACATTACCACCCGCACGATTGAAGTAACGATGGGCCGTATCTATGACTATAAGGTAAACTATAGTCAATATCTGCAGCTACGCAAAGAGCGCCGCGAACAGCAGCAAAAGGCCTATGATGAACAGCAGAAGTTCATTGCCGAGACCAAAGAGTTTATCGAACGGTTCAAAGGAACCTATTCCAAAACATTGCAGGTGCAGAGCCGCGTGAAGATGTTGGAGAAGCTGGAGATTCTGGAGGTGGACGAAGAGGACACATCGGCTTTGCGCCTGAAATTTCCCCCTTCACCTCGTTCAGGTTCATATCCGGTCATCATCGAGAATGTTGCCAAGAGCTATGGAGATCACTTAGTGTTCCAAAATGCCAACCTGACCATTGAAAGAGGTGATAAAATCGCTTTTGTCGGACGTAATGGTGAGGGTAAATCCACACTGGTCAAGTGTATCATGAAAGAGATTGAACATCAAGGAACACTGACGATAGGACATAATGTAATGATTGGCTACTTCGCCCAAAACCAAGCCTCTATGCTGGATGAAAACCTGACTGTGTTCCAGACCATCGATGATGTGGCACAGGGAGAAATCCGCAACAAGATAAAAGATCTGCTGGGAGCCTTTATGTTTGGCGGAGAAAATTCGGCGAAGAAGGTCAAAGTGCTTTCCGGAGGAGAACGCACCCGATTAGCGATGATCAAGCTGTTGCTCGAGCCAGTCAATCTGTTGATTCTCGACGAGCCGACCAACCACTTGGACATGAAGACCAAAGACATCCTGAAGCAGGCATTGCTGGATTTCGACGGCACACTGATCGTTGTATCACACGACCGTGACTTCCTTGACGGACTGGTAAGCAAGGTATATGAGTTCGGCAATCAAAAAGTCACCGAACATCTTGAGGGCATCTACGAATTTATGCAACGCAAAAAGATGGAAAATCTACGCGAGCTGGAGCGTAAGAACTAAATGCTTACGCCCAAACTGAGTACCACGTCATACGTTGAACTATTAATATCGTCATAGTATTTGTAGTGCGTATGGCGTGAAAAGTACCGGTTGCTCAACACCACATTCCAACGGTCGCAGAAACGATAAAACAGTTTGGAAGAAAAGACGGTCAGACGAGCATTGCCGGCATCACCCTGCACATTCAGTGTGGCCAAATCATCCCGATTCCAATCGATGCCAGGCTCATATCCTTTCCATGTGAAAATATGATAGTTTTCCAGATTCAACAACAATCCTACCTTCTGCTTATAGGCCAATCCAACAAACGCCTTCGCACTATAACCGCTACCCAGATTATAGTCGCGCTCCTCGAGTTTCAGATAGTCAGAGATGCTGGCACCCAACGCTACGCCCGTCAGATAAAACTCACCGAAGATATCCACCGGATCTCGCAACGAAGCCTTCTTATAATAGATTAGACCACCGCCGGCAGCCGCAGCCTCAGAGATACGATATGGAGCGCACTCCTTGTCTGCATGAGAACGGAGTGCAGAATCATAGTAGTCGAAATGCTGGAATATACCGGCAGCCAAAGAACGATTGCCCTTCTGCCAGACACGTTTACCCCAAATAGCACCCACTGCATTCACCTGACTGAACAAAGGTTGTGTAGAGAAGAAGTCCATTCCCATGCGAAACTGAAACCATTCGTATGGCGAATAGTATTCATCATTGAACGGATCACCATAATCCAGCCGGAAGAAGACATTCATACTGGTTGTACCATGCTTGGTTCCCTCCTGCTCTGCCAGGAAACGCGGTCCGACACTCACGATAAAGTTGACCGGCACAGAGGTGTATTGACGACCCTTTGACGGTCTGAACTTCCAAGCGTCACCCGACAGCAAACGGTTGAAAGCACGTACCGGCGAGAGCACACCCACCAACAATTCGCGTCCCACACGCTCCCATCCAGTTGAGCGGTTATCAATAAACAGGTCCGACAGACGATAAGTTATTTCACCCAGCTCGATACCACCGAATGTAGTAGCCAACATATCATTGATTGAAGGCGGCTCGGCCTCCATAAAGAACTCCCACATCAAACTACCACCGGCTGCAAAAGGGATTGACTGCCAAATGTTCATACCATTGCTACGTGCAGCATTGTAATAAAGAGAACCATGATAAGGATGCGAGAACAGATTGGTAGAGAACTTATCCGTATCCCAAACCGGTCCTTTACGGAAGTTGCTCTTGATCGTATGACCATTGATATGGGCAAAGTCTTCATTCATCACAAAGCGGTCAAATCCCCACACCAACATATTAAGTCCAAACACTTCAGAAGCGGCATGCCACGGTTTCTTAGGAGCAAAATAGGCTGTGTCACTCACATAATTTCTCGGTTTCGTCACCGGCAAATGCTGGGCAAATGCACCATGTACCATCAATATACCCAAGGCAATCAGTCCAACCACTCTATTCCATCTCATACGCATAGTCATTAAAACAACACATTCAAGTGTTGCAAACATATATATAATAAACAGCTTCCTATTCGTTTAGTTTAAATTATTGTTAGGTAGAATCTACAACATAAGAAACTATTCTTTATTTTTGCAAGAAAAAACAAAATGATAGATTTTGTCACATTTTGCGACTACGCCGGAACATTTGCCTTTGCCATTAGTGGCATCCGATTGGCATCAGCTAAACAATTTGACTGGTTTGGAGCCTACGTTGTAGGCGTTGTTACTGCCGTGGGAGGTGGTACCATTCGAGACGTTCTCTTGAATGCCACTCCTTTCTGGATGGAACAACCGTCATACTTAACTATCTCAGCTTTAGCCCTGCTTTTCGTAATTATTTTACGAAAGTATGTGATCAGTTTGAACAATACGTTCTTTATTTTCGACGCCATTGGACTGGGGTTATTTGGCTTGGTCGGCATCGAAAAGGCTTTAACATTTGGTTTCCCTATGTGGGTTGCCATCGTGATGGGAACAGTCACCGGAGCATTCGGAGGTATGATCCGAGACATACTCATCAATGAAGAGCCGCTGATCTTCCGTAAAGATATTTACGCCTTGGCTTGTGTGTTTGGAGGTGTCATTTATTATTTATGTACACTCACCCATCTCTCAACCTCGGCGACACAAGTGATATCGGCAACCAGTATTTTCCTTGCCCGTATCATTTCGGTCAAGTACCATATAGGCATCCCTGTATTGAAGGGAGAAGAATAAATTATTATATTTGCACTTATTGACAATATCGAACATGAATACACAGCAAGAAAGAGCCTCTATCCTTCTGATCTATACAGGAGGAACGATTGGCATGATAGAGAATCCGGAAACCGGAGTTTTGGAGTCGTTCAACTTTGAGCACCTGAGAGACAACATGCCTGAGTTGAAGAAATTGGGTTATGCCGTTTCAACACTGCAGTTCGATCCGCCATTGGACTCGTCTGAAATGGGCCCCGACTCATGGATGAAAATTGTAAAGATCATTGCAGACAACTATGCCCTATATGATGGTTTCGTTGTCTTGCACGGAACCGACACCATGTCGTTCACGGCATCGGCTCTCAGCTTCATGCTTGAAAACCTGAGCAAGCCCGTTATCCTCACCGGATCCCAGTTGCCTATTGGCATGTTGCGCACAGATGGTAAGGAAAACCTGATCACAGCCATCGAGATTGCAGCAGCCAAAGAGAATGGAATGCCTCTGATTCCGGAAGTATGTATCTTCTTTGAGAACGATTTGCTACGTGGTAACCGCACCAGCAAAATCAATGCAGACAACTTCAATGCTTTCCGTTCCTACAACTATCCGCCATTGGCTCACGCCGGCATCTACATCAAGTATGACTTGGCTCAAGTATATCATCCCGTATCTCGCAAACCGCTGAGACCGCATTATCTACTGGATCGTAACATTGCTATCTTGAAGCTATTCCCGGGCATTTCGCCACAGGTTGTTGAAAGCATCTTGAACATCCCCGACTTAAAGGGTGTTGTAATGGAAACATTCGGTAGTGGTAACGCTCCTTGCGACGAATGGTTCCTGACTATGCTGAAAGACGCCGTCAACCGAGATATCGTTATTGTCAACGTAACTCAGTGTAGTGCCGGAAGCGTAGAAATGCATCGTTACGAAACCGGACACAAGTTGTTGGAAGCAGGTGTTATCAGTGGCTTTGACAGTACGACCGAAAGTGCGGTGACCAAACTGATGTTCCTTTTCGGACACGGACTATCGCCCAAAGAGGTGAAAGAGCACATGAACTGCTCATTGATTGGCGAAGTAACCATTCCCGATTCATTCCGCCCCTAAACAACCTGTTTCAATTAATAACCAAAAAGCAGTTATGCGAAGAAGATGAATCACATGAAACTATCATTTCTGAGTTTGGCAAGTGGAAGCAGTGGCAACTGCTATTATTTGGGAACAACTGAATATGGCTTGTTGATTGATGCCGGAATCGGTATTCGTACCATCAAGAAAGTATTAAAGGATCGAAACATTGACTTTTCAAAGATCATAGCCGTGCTGGTAACGCACGACCATGCCGACCATATTAAAACAGTCGGCTATTTAGGCGAGAAGCTGTGCATACCTATCTATACAACCGAAGGTGTGCACCGCGGTATCGACAAAAGCCGTTATGTTGAAGAAACGTTGCGTGCTTCACGAAAGATCATAGAGAAAGAAGTTCCCTTTGAAATACGAGACTTCAAAATTACCGCCTTTGAAGTACCGCACGACAGCACCGATAGTGTAGGCTATCACATCGAGTTTGGCGGACATAAGTTCACCTTCGCAACAGATGTGGGCCACATCACCGAAACTGTCAGCAAATATATATGTATGGCCAATCACCTGGTTCTTGAAACCAATTATGAAGAGGCTATGTTAAAAAATGGAACTTATCCGGCTTTCTTAAAAGAACGTGTAGCAAGTCCGACCGGTCACCTCAGCAATCAAGAGGCTGCCGAGTTTTTAGCCACTCACTACAATCCCAAATTGAAAAATATTTGGCTTTGCCACTTGAGTCGCGACAATAATCACCCGGAATTGGCCTACAAAGCAGTTGACTCTCGTTTATATCAAGAAGGGATTCGAGTAGGAAAAGATGTCACTCTAATTCCCCTAAAAAGGACTACGCCATCGGATATTTACGAATTTGACTGTTTTTTCTAAAAAAAAATCTCTGAAAAGTTTGCATTGTAAAAATAAACACCTATCTTTGCACCCGCAATCGAGAAACAAACGGTTGTTCAAACAATGACTTGGTAGCTCAGTTGGTAGAGCAAATGACTCTTAATCATTGGGTCGAGGGTTCGAGTCCCTCCCAGGTCACACATAGGAGAGTTTATTAAAAGAGACTTGGTAGCTCAGTTGGTAGAGCAAATGACTCTTAATCATTGGGTCGAGGGTTCGAGCCCCTCCCAGGTCACCAAGAAGGTTGCTTCGTTATTCATTGACGTTGCAACCTTTTTGCTTTTAACTACACTTCCTTTCTCCAACGAAACAATAATATTTCGGCTCAGTAGAAATCTAGTGGGGATACGCATATAGCATAGCAATGCGGAATAGAAAGAACTTCTTATCTGCTA
>CAKVBA010000018.1 GCA_934725305.1 uncultured Parabacteroides sp.
ACTAATAAGAATATCAGCCATGTTATATCTTCAGTCTTGATAATAACATTACCTAACAGGAACAACATAATGAATGCTATACCTATTGACCCGACATCGCCAGCAAAGCACTTAGCCTTACCTTTCGGTCGGAAATTGAATATACAAAACACTATTGCCGCAATAATCGTAGTAAAGACCAGCGATTGCTCAACAAACTTACCATCAACATTTACAGCCGCTAATGGAAGTAAAACAGCTAATGAATATCCCGCCGTAATGCCATTGATACCGTCCATAAAATTAATCACATTGGTAGCTCCTACATAAACGATTAATGCCACCAACACTATCCACCACATCTCCCAGTGTAATATTCCCAACTGATAGAATGCCATTACTGCCGCCGCAAATTGCGCCACCAATCTCACCGAGTCAGGCAGCGAACGAATGTCATCCACTAAACTTACTCCAGCCACAAGTGTTAATCCCACTAAGAACCACGGATATTCAAATCCGAAGAATGCGCTCCACACCCAAGCACCGATTAAGAAGATGATACCACCACCACGCAACACAATCGCCGAGTGCGACGAGCGCTCGTTTGGCTTATCAATAATGTTATACTTGTCCGCAATGCGGAAATAGACGAGTTCTGCCGCAAGGAGCAGAACGAAAATAATAAGATACATCATATTTAATTTCTATTGATTTTTATTGAAAATTAGAATAAGCGTTTTGTCTATAGTCGCTTTAAAACACAACTTAAACTATAAAAACGTTTACAAATTGCCACAGTATAGTACACTATTTAAGGCATATCCTCCTGCACTTTACAAATAGCAAGTTTAACTAAAACATCAATAAAATCCTTATATAATTGATTTGTAGAATAGAGACCAGAAGAACCATAATTCTCAGATCTAATAGAACCATCCAATTTAGAGAGTGGTGTCAATTTTTCAATAAAGAAATCATAAGTAAATCTTTTTTCTTCCAAACCAATTGGTATATAATCTTTAAATAATCTCATCATTGCATTATAACCAGTAGTTCTGTTAAGGATTGATTTTTCATTCATCCAATCTATTGGGAATATATCCTTTAAAGCAGAAAAATAGTTATTCAATATTTTATAAACTGAAGCACTATCCCTTTGCTTGTAAAACTCCCAAAATAAATATTTACTTGCATCATAGCTAAAATCATCAAAAGATTTTTCCTCATCACCTATTATCAAATGATTTTTTATAACATACCAATCATTTTCACGATACGTCAAACCAAAAAGTGGACGTGCGAATGAGGATAGTGATATAAAACCATTTTTTCCACATCCTAACATTTTTATACCATTATGCCAAGGTGACTCTTTTGCATAATTAAATGATTGAGCAATCTCAACCATCATTTTCCGTGGAGTATAATACTTACTATCCAATTCCAAATTCACATTAAGTGATGGATCAACTTTCGTTTGCTCCGAATTTATAGTTGAAAAAATATCTGCCTGTTGTGATATATCCAAATCCACAAACACGGATAATACCAATTCAAAATTACCGCCTTTATAATTGTCGAATCCTGCCAAACGATGCTGTCCATCTATAATTGTAAATGTATCATCATTTACTTTTAACGACAAAACATCATCAGTCTGATCAACTATGTTACTTCTTGATACATTAACGATTATTGAATTTGGAAAAGTTGCGAAAACAGTTGTAATATACTTTTTTATTTGATTTACCTTATCATTCTTCAACTCTCTTTGTATACCAAGCACCTCATCATCTTCTGTAATATGCCTTCTATCAACTTTCGACATAGCCCACAAAGCAGAATATGAAATTTTGGTAATATAAAATCTTCCTATGGGTTGCTCAACCGTAAGAATATGTAAATCTATCGTATTCATAACTGAATTGTTTTACCATTAACCTTTGTACTTGTTTTCTCATTCCCCGCTTTTGCTGTCTGTAACCTCTGAGCTTTAACTTCATCATATTTACTAATAAGGCCAAATATTATCGCAAAGACAAGAGTTGCAAACGTACCATATTTATAAAGAGACAGCTGAAAAATCTGTATTCCCATTGTAATTTCAACCATTGATATAGCAAAAAAGATAATTGTTACAACGTAACAAAGGATAGTAACAATTCGCAACAATCGCTTATTACAACTTTCTGAATTAACCACTAATAATACGGCCGTATATAAAGAGGCATTTGTTACTAACAAGATATTTAAAATATCAATAGATAACATAAAGTTTTCCAATCTTATACCCCAAATTATTAATATTTGGATAATAGGGAAAAGATAGGTCATAATGAACCAAATGAATGATTCCTTTATTGTTGAAGGTAAATTCTTAAAGAATAATACCAGCGATTCACATTGTTTATAATCCTTGATAGATTTCATAAATAAAAGAATTCACGTATATAAACGATTGAGGTGCTTTAAAATCAGGAATCAACAACTTAGGATTAATTCCTTTAGTATATTCCTTACAATTCCTTATTTTCAATGCTACGCCCTTATTTTTGCCTTTATAATACTTTTCAAAAAAAGTCTTACTAACTCCAGATTGTTCTTTTGTCTGCCTCCAAATAGCCTCAGGTGTATCACATATAATCCGCTCTATTTTAAACTCACCAACAATCTTACAAATTGGGCTACTAGCATAAATATATACGGCTTCTACTTTTTGCTTAAAGACAACTTTGCGATATTCGTACTTTTTTTCACCAGAAAATATTTTTTCCACATATTCCGGTTTAATCGACAATATAATGTTCATCTATTTCTCCTAATTTGAGTAGTTTTTCAAATTGAATATCCTCTAACTTAAAGAATCCCCAATACTTAGGATTTATTCCTACCTGTTCTTTCATCGTCTTATTTATTACCTTCTTAGTAAATGCTATATTATACAGCATCTTGATTACTGTAAAATTAGGTTTAAACTTATACCATTTACGCAAATCGTTCTCTGAGAAGACAGAATACCGATTGGTATATTTTACGAACTCATCAACATTAAAAAAATCATTAACACATTTTATTTCACAGACTGTACAAACAGAAGTACATACACTGCGGTATGCCGCAAATCCTTTATCATCAGCTGTTCTGTATATAACCAACTTATCGCCTTGTTTTAGTTCGTTTATACCCTTCATCCAGCACAAATATATTTTATATATACTATTGGTTTCTGATACATCTTGTATCAAGTCATATTTTGCTTCACTCTTCAAGATCGAATCAGGAAAGAGATGAGTATGATACTCCGGCTTGATGGCAAGCACATATTTGTTACCTCGCTCACGTACAAAAGGATAGTCTTTTAAAATATTATTAGTTATAGTCTTCATGTCTTTCACTAAAACATATTCACTATCTCTTCCGTCATGGGGTTTGTCTGCAATGTGAGAAAAACCATATTTCTCAAACATTTGAATGAGCTTCTTCAATTCCTCTGTAGGAAACATAGTTACATATACTTCTTCTACTCCCTCTGTAATCGCAGTATCCATAATCTTCTTTATAAATCGCTCACCTCGAGACGTATGACGATTATCATTGTCCACTTTAAAAGTGCCAACTTTTAAACGCTTTTTCTTAGATAATACAGGCTGTACATCGAACAACTCTTCATCCTCAACTTTCATATATAAAAAGTCCATCAATGCACCATTTATATAATATGTATAAGCCTTGGCTCCCATTTCGGATTTTTTCTTGAACCAACGATCAAACTCTGGATAACTTGCTCTAAGAGAATCGAAAAATGTATCAGCTAAATCTATATCCGAGAAATTCTTTAATTGTAAATCCATAAAAATATTGTTTTTTAGGCAGTTACTTATTTAGTTTCAATTAGATTTTGTCTCGTTTCTAATACTAACATTTCGCAAAATTCGATTAGATTTTAAAATCATAACACTTGCCAATTTGAAAGCAAGCATAACATATAATGATTACAATCCCATTATCTCATCCAATTTCTTCAAGCATTCATCTTTGGTGAAGAATTTATCATAATATGCTTTCCCTTTTTGTCCCTTTACCGTTAATTCTTGTCTGTCTGTTTGAGAAAGAGTAATTACAAGTTTCGCTAACCCATCGGCATCCCCAGCCTTAACATTCCATCCACATTCAGCAGCCTTTATCACTTCTCCACCTTCCCCATTAAGCACAGCTATGATAGGGCGTTCCGCTGCCATATACGAGGCTATCTTGGCAGGAGAATACATATTGAACAATGGAGAATCAGTCAAAGACACAAGCATGGCATCCGCCTTTTCAAAGAACATTGGCATTGTTTCCGACGGGAAACGTCCAAGAGTTATCACAGTGTCATCCAAACCATTGTCTTTTACAAAAGAGCGAATCCAATCCAAACGTCTACCATCACCAACAATCACCCATTTGATATTCTTGTGTTCCTTTATCTTCAATGCTGCTTGCATGTTGCATTCCATACCATGAGCCTCACCTACAGCACCAGCAAACATTACGATAAAGTTAGAACCGTTTGACAGTTCCTGCAATGTATTAGGAAGAGTAAATTCCGACTTTGTTGTACCAGATGTTCCGTCACTCCATTGTGGGTAATAAATAATCTTTTCTTTATAATCACCATACTTCAATATGCTCTTGTCAAAACTCTTTGAAGAAGTGAGTATTTTATCAGAATTTTTATATTCACTCTTCACAAACCAGTCAAAGAAACCAAGTATATATTTATTGTTTACACCTCCAGCAGCCGTCAAACTCTCAGGCCAAAGGTCAAGCACCCAAGTATAAAGAGGAACCTTCCTCATTTTCTTGTACAAAACTGCTGGACTTGACATCATAACAGGCGACAACTGCTGACAGAATACCATATCATACTTATGCCATAGTGCATGAAAGAACATCCATATCCATCCGACAATCAGATAACTGAAATAATTCAGTATCAGCATAATCTTATTGTCCTCTCCACGAGGTACTATTGGCAAATGCGTCACCTTTACCCCATTAATCATTTCATGTCGTTTCTTAAATAACCCATACCCGGGAAAAAACTTACCCTTTGGGTAATTAGGTATTCCTGTCACAACATGTACATCATGCCCCTCTTCTGCCAAATGAAAGGCGATATCATTACCACGAAATGTCTCTGGGTAAAAGTATTGGCATACAAAAAGTAATTTCTTCTTTTTGTTCATATATTATTAAAAATTCAGTTATTACAAAACGTCTAAAAAACGACACTTCTGCCACTGTTATTAATACTTATTTTTAATGCAAATCTTGCAACTTCTTCAAACCAACTGAAAAATAGAATTTATCCTTGCATTCTGGCTTGTTTGTAATGATTTTTAATCTGCTACTTGGTATACAAAAAGCCTTGCTTATTATAGAACTAAGAGTCTCAAAAGACATTTTTCCTAATGCTCCATAATATATTGGTAAGGTATCAGAATCCAACAATTCCGTTGTGTCATGCTTTACCGAAATAATTCTTTCTACACCTTCATCTCCCCATGATTGCGAAACATTATCAGATTGTACTTGGATATTTATTGCTACCATCGGAGTATTTCTTGATGGGATAAACAACAAATTCTGTTCAAATGGTTTGAGAACTTTCTCTATAAAATCAAAAGAACATGCCAATTCTTTTCGTTCTATCCATTTCAGAAATGTGTCAAGATATTCAATGTTTGCATCACTATACTCAAACATTCCTTCATGGTTGAAATACATCTCAAACAACATACCGTCAAAGAACGGATTTTCCTTACCTGTATAGTAATAAGCTATTTCATTTGCTTTTTCCACATAAGCCTGACATTCAAAACAATTGGCGAATGCTGCCCACATAACCAACCGGCCCAAAAGGAAAATCTCTTCTCGAGTATATTCTTTTGGATTTATTTGTTTTATTTTCCTCAACGCACTCCTTTGTTTATCGAATGTGCCAGACAACAAATCCTCTTTCAACTGGTTTATATGAGATTCTACAGGCCAATTGTCATACTTAATAGCCTCATCGGGATAGCCAACAGACATAGAATGTATCAACATACCAGCATTAAAGCAAAATTTCCCTATTAATGAAGTATGCTCCCAACTTGTTTGTTTTCCACCAGTCAAAGAATACACCGTTGTGCGAACCTGTTTAAAGAAATCCTCAATTTGAAGTCCTTTTGTTTTCATATGCTGAAGAAGCGCTCCTGTATATATGCTGTTATTACCCATACCACCATCCATAGCCGTTTCTCCAGGTGAGGTGGAATAAGCTATCAATGTTCCTTGTGGGGCAAATACCGGAGCAAGGTTTGTCGATGCGATTCCTCTTCCCGTACCATAAGGATTATTTCTGCAAGCGTCTATAATCTGAATATTCATCTTGCAGCCCGTACTGTGCATATCATTTACGATACTCTGAAGATCGAATGTTGAATGTTCTATGGCTGTCTTATTCGCTACTGCCGAATCTATTAGCAGAAGATAGTTTTTACCTTCAAATTCCACTCCATGACCAGCAAAATAAAATAAGCCTACATTGAAACTACTTAGCTCTCTACTGAATTTACCAAATTCAGTAATAAAATTCATAAAGTCAATATCATATGATTCTTTCACATAAAAGCCCAAAGTCTTAAGCTCTGCAGCTATAGCTTTTGCATCATATACTGCATTTGACAATTTGTTGGCTTGTTGGTATTCATTTACACCAACCACATAAGCAAGTCCTCTATATTGATTCTCCATTTTCTATATTAGCTCTACAATCTTAAAGCAAACTTTTATACAACTCTACATATTTATTAAAACAATCATTTTTGTTATACTTCTCACTAACAAGACATATACAATCATTTGTATATGCAGATTTGCCATTAATACGTATTATCTGTATAGCTTGGTATGCAGCTTTTATATCCTTGTTTGGTACAACAAACCCTGTATCTGGAGTAATTAAAGATGGAGGTGCAGTATTATCATAAACAACAGCAGGGGTACCACAAGCGTAACCTTCTATAATGGTAAGACCAAAGGTTTCTGCTAAAGAGAAAGAACAAATAACATCTGCACGTGTGTAAAGGGCAGCAAGTTCTTGCTGATTATTAGTTCTATTAATCCCAATTATATTCATAGGAAGATCTTTTGCAATTTCATTCGAAACCCCGACAAGTACTATTACCTCGTCTTCTCTTAACATCTTACTCATTGCCTTGTAGTCGTCCAACCCCTTATCGCCACTCTTCCATTGTGACGATACTGCCATTATTACAAATTTACCTTCAAATCTATCTATACATTCCTTATTTTCTATACAATCCATTTTGGTTGGACGAAACACTTGCGTATCAACACCATTAGGAATCACCTTGATAGTCTTATCTTTTAAGAATGACTTTTGAACATTGTCGCACACCCATTTTGATACTGGGACTATAACTATGTTCTCGTTCGCAGTAAAGAGCTGTCTTTTTAAGAGATAATTCCTTCGAGTACGTTTAATAAGTGGCAATAATTTACCTTTAGTGTAAGGACAATCATTGCACTCTGTCTGAAACTTATGACAATTTGCTTGCACAAAATGAGAGCAATGGCCTGTTATAGCCCAAAAATCATGAAACGTCCATACAATCTTAATATTTGTTTGATTGAGATACTCAAATAAAATCTTGTAATTCAACCAATGATCATGTATGTTATGCAAATGAATAATATCAGGTTGAATTTTTTCAATCTTCTTCAATAAGTGCCTTGTTGCTCTACGTGAAGCAAGTCCTTCGTTATCAAATAAAATATTTTCAGCATAGTGTGCATATACATCAAATTTATTAGATGGTCCAGCAATAATAGAAGAGTCTGATAAATTGCTATACCGACCATAGGCAAAATACGTTTCCCATCCATTAGCACGAGCATAACAATTGCAACTCTCTGCAATTTTGCCAGTTGACCCCCAGTTAGAGGTTACGTTTATTTGTAATACTTTAGGCATATTTCCGTTTTTATACTTTTAAGTACAAACCTTTCTTCAAAAGAAGAATATTATATATTTATTGTTATCAATCTGCTATTATAAAGAAAATGGGAAACCTTTTTATGTCCATTCGACATATACATACGAAGCAACTATTATTCGTCATCTAAATAACACTATTTTTTATTAATTCTTATGATGCAATTTTATATAATGGCCGGCCAAAATCGCCAAGCCTCCACGAAGAATCATCTTAACCTCCCATGGCGTAGCAAATTGACAAAGGTTTCGTCTACGCATACCAAACACTTTATCCTCAAAATTTCCAGGAATACAACTATAGACCTCAGAATAATCATACTTCTTTAATTCGTCCAATAAATGATTGGAAAAAAAGCCTAAAGGTAAGCACATACCTGATATTTTTTTTGACAACAATTTTGATAGATAAGCTTTTGATTCACCTAGTTCCTTCTTCAGTTCTTCATCGTTTTTATGCGTCAACTCATCGTGCGTCCATGAGTGACACTCAAAAACGAAGCCATTTGCTTGTAGTTCTCTTATCTCATGTTCATTCAAAATACCCTTATCAGTCTTTCCGATGTAATCCACTGGAAGAAAAATTGTTGGATAGATTTTATTATCATAAAAGTATTGTCTATTCTCCCAAATTCCACGAAAACCATCGTCCAACAAGATAGCAACTTCACCATCTGGATTAGAAATATTACGAACAATCTTATATCCCTCTTTTCTTATAACCTCAATGTGTTTTTTAAAAAGTTCGATATCAGTTCCCATAACATCTCCAGAATCCAATGAGCGATAGCCCTCTCCATGGCATATGTCATGATAATATAGCAATTTACTTTTGTGATTACAGTATATCATGCTGCTCATCCACATCATTAGATGCTTTATTAATTGTTTTATCATTCTTTCACCTTCTCTATAAAATCTTTTAAACAATTAGTATACAATTCATAATTCCATTGGTTGTGCATTAGATTGTAAGCATTCTCTGCAAATCGATGATAAAGGCTTGTGTCGTCTACCAAAGTTTTCATTTTGGAAGCCAAATCATCAATATCATCATATTTAAATATAAAACCGGTATCTTTAGATTCAACAAGATCCCAAGCTGCACCAACCTTATCACTTACAATACATGGCAAACCTGCTGACATTGCTTCATTGACAACAAGCCCCCATGATTCATTCGAAGATGGCAAGACAAACACACTCGCTTGCTTATAAGCATCGAGCAAGTCGGTACCATATTTTGGTCCATCAAAAACTACATTTTTATTTTCAGCGAATTGTTTTTGGTATTTATCTAACAATTCACCTTTGCCAACAATGTGTAGTTGCACCTTTTGATTGCCATCATAGGATTTTAAGAACGCCTTTATCATCAGTTCTATATTCTTTACCTCGATAATACGCCCCACAAACAAAAATCTGAATACATCAGATATACGTATACCTTTATAACCAAACTTATTATTGTCCACCATCATTGGACTGAGAAAAATACGTTCCTCATCCATTCCAAAGTAACGAAAGAGTTCCTTATGCGTTTTCGTACCTCCCGGTAAACCATAATAACACTTATTAGAAAATACAGTCTTCAGATATATGTGTTTTATCAAACGCTTAATGGGATTGACTGGAATCATTAACTGAGTATCAGAATCTATACCTACAGGTTTGCGATACCACAGGTTAAGCAAGTATAGTATACGAAATACCTTACCCGTATAGCCATTCATGATAATGACATCATTCTTCTGAAGAATTTCTTTCAATCTTTTCCATAACCTGTAACAACTCGAAGGAAGAACATCTATATCTCCCGTATTCTCAGCCTTTGCAAGCGATGTTGCAAACATATAAGAGTATCTTACTCCAAGCTTATCATACACGGCCCTATTTCTATCAATAGTATAAGTAGCTGGTTCAAAAAGAATAGCGAAAACCCTCTTCATTTCTTTAAATATTGTTTTAGAATCGTTTTAACATTATTGAAAGTAACGCAACATACCGCCTTCATATGTTGCCAAATTGATTTTGTAATTATCACTCGGTATAGAGGATAAACGATAGGATGGAATTTTTCCATTTTGTAATCGTATATTCCTCTTGCGAAATTTATATATGCTCCCTGATTTTTATATATGTAATCGGCAATCTCTACATTTATTGCAAGATTATAATGTCCATCTTCGTACAACATTATCCATTTTATATATTCTTTTGATTTGGAATCATAAAACATAAAATTACATGACAATGCTACACTTCCTTGTCGTAGGACTGCACAGATCAACAGTTCTTTTTCATAAAGTTCTTTCCAAAAATTGAGCATACTCATTGAGAAATATGTTCGTGCTCTATATCCCTTAACAACCATTATCTCTGTGAGTGAATTTACCACGTCTTCAGGATAAATATCTCCATTAGCTTTGTTATAAATTTTGAATTCACATCCTTGTAGTGTTGCTTTATGTTGATTTCTTAACTTCTTTTTTCCTTTTGAGGCAACAAAACTAAAGGCATCAACAAAATCCTTATCTGTTGTTTTAGGGAAAATCGGTATTACAGAATAATAATTGATGTCTTGAATGAAACAAGTATATATAAAAGGCTTAAATGAAGAAAGAAGAGATGAGTCTCTTTTCAAATTATCAAAACATATAGTTTTAATTTGATTGTTTGACAGAAAGAACTTGGACAACTCTTCATACAAATTAAAATTGTCATATTCAGTTTCAACAATTATTCCACAAAAATCAGAATGGTGCGCATTAATAAAAGACAGTCGCCCTCTTTTATCAATCTTTGTAGGCAATATTGCTCTAACAACTCCGTTTCCATCACTCATTAAAATGATATAAAGAAGATCTGTATCATGAAATGTGCTTGCAGAAGCGAGCACATAATCGAAGGTTTGAAAAGGCGTTGCACTTTTACAATTATGCCAAATCCTTTCCCAATCATCTTTTAAACTCTTGAATTTATCTATTTCATTAATAACTTGAATCATTAGTCTATTTTTTTAGAATTCGATATTTACCATTATATAATTGAAGAGAAACCATAGCTAAAGCAAAAAAGAACAAATTTGTGGCATATTCATGAACTCCAACAAACAAGCCCTCATACATAGACTTTACAAAAAGCATAATAACCAAAGCTATAAACAAATCAGTACTCTTATGCTTCGATATAAGATATCTAACATATGAAAACGATGTTATTATTACTGTTACAAACCATAAAATACCCAAAGGTACTCCTATCATCTTGAAAGTTTCCAAATATCCATTATGCGAACCTAACTCGGTCAATTGCAATGCGTATCCTTGATTTTGTGCCTCAACCCCCCAACCTGTCCATGGCTTTTGTATAATCATCCACATTGCGGCTTCACGTTCAAGGTCACGATTTGACCCCTCTTCTCCAGTATATGTATTGTACAAACGCTCCAAACCGACTGTATTTATACCAATAGACGGCAGTATAAAAACGCCAGTTATAAATAATGCGACTATTAAGCCTACTGTTTTAAAATTTATGCCATAACATAAAAATATAAGCAAAAACAACATCAAGAAACCTGCACGACTACCACCAGCCAACACACCATAAAAGCCAATACCAATTAATAGATATGTCCATTTACTCCACATTCTGTTTTTCATATAGTATAACAACATACCTACCAACAAAGCACCCATTGCACCTGCTGTGTTCTCATTAGTATATCCTGCCAACATTCGTCCACTGGCTTCATTCACATGTGCTCCAGTAAGCATTCCATAGACAAGGAAAAAGCCCATCACGATAATTAAATACCAAATTGCTTTTTCGTGATAAAACTTTTCATTGTAAGTAAGGCTTGTAATAACAATAGAGAATGTCGACAATTTAGCCATCAAATAAAGTACAGCTTTTTGGTCTGTATATTCTATACCAACACCAAATGCATATATTATATATATACCCATAAGAATGTACATCCATCTGAATTTCTTGATATTTGTAGAAGACCATATTATAGGGTCAAACATACAGACTGCTCCAAGACCAATAAAAAGAAAAAATAAAGGATTGGTAAAAGCTCCCAATAAAGACGTTTGAACTGCAATATTCTCAAGCAGAAATGCCAAAAGAATATACTTTTTAATTGCTCTCATTATAATTTTTGAATATAATTAAGATAAATAGCTATGAGTTTATCAATACTATATGGAATGCATAAATTTTGTATACATCCATCTGATTTATATACCATGCTTATCAGCTCTGACAATTTTTTATTATCACCTTTATCTATCAACCATCGATCTTTATCCTCTTGAGAAATAATCTCGGCTATACCCTGCCCTTTAACACCAATGAAAGGAACACCACAAGCATAAGCCTCGGTATAGACACAACCAAAAGCCTCCCAATAAGAGGGAAGCACAAAAAGATTTAGTGAATGGTAGAAGGCTGGCAATTCATCATGCATTACCTCGGTTCGGAATTCAAAGTATTCATCCAACTGATACTCTGCAACATACTTTTTGCAGTTTGCAAGAGTGTAACCCGTACCAATAAATATAGTGCGTATATTTTTTATACCTTTATTAACAAGCAGCTCTATTGCCTTGATGAGTGTCATTTGGTCTTTCAATTCCCAAAAATTACCAATACAACCAATAGTAAAAACTTCTTTTCCTCTGTTTTCTTGTTGCTTGGAAGATTTTGCAGTAAAGATATTTGTATCAACTCCGTTATAAAGGACATATTGGTTCTTTAGACGAATTCCAGGTTGCTGCAATACATAATCCAATGTCTTTTGACTTACACCAATATTTAAATCAGCTTGATTACAAATACTCACACCATAACGAATACATTGACGCTCGTGGAATTTCTTTTTCGCCAACTTGCCATCCGTAATACTCATTACGTCAAAACCATGATGCTGCACAACAGTTTTGATTTGCGGATTTATCTTCTTCAAATAATTTGCATAAGCACCCTGTTTTGTTACATGAGCATGAACTATGGCAATATCATTAATATCAACACCTATTGATTTTAATTTTGCCACCATCGAACGAGATGTCAGCCTATCATTAAAACCATTTGGCCACATATTGCTTGGTATGGAATAGTCCTTAAAACGATATACCTTTATACCATCGTATTCGTAATCGCCTTTCATTGCCAATATTGGACATGGTTTCATTACAATCACATTGTAGTCGGAATTCCTCACTATTGCCTTCACTTGATCCAATACATAGGGACCACGAAAAGAATCTGGCTCAGGAAAGAAAGGTGTTATAACTACGTAATGTTTCATTTTTTATTTCAATAAATTAACAAACAATTCTTCATCAAATGGAGAATAAAATTTCTTATACCACTCCATCACAATCCCTGCATCATGCTGGTGCATTGCCTCAATTTGCAAACGCTCCACAACCTCACGTATATTCATATCCAAATAAAGCGGATAATTATACTCCTTGTAAAACAAGGACTCTGGCTGCGGAAAATCGGCATTATGCAAGAAAAAACTCGGGATGCCAACTTCAGCAAATTCAAAACCAGTGGTACTATTGAAAGTAACATGAAGATTGGTCGACTCTTGTAAATCGGTAAGCATCTCTTTTGTTTCGTGAGCAAAAGGGAAACGCTCATACATATCAGAGAGATCTATACAATTGTTGTAACGAGGATGATGCTTCAATAACACTTCACAATCTACACCCTCTAACATCTTCAACGTCTGCATTATCATCTGCTTATAACGCTTTAGCTCTGCAACATTCCAATCGTTTGTGAATTGAAAAGAAAAAAGAATTGTGAACTTATTACCTTTTGTATTTAAAGGCTTCTTCACCTCCCTAAACATAGGATATCCAACTACATGCACACGCTCTTTCAAGTTGAAGTCATTTTCATGACCACGAATAACACATGAGCGATAGCCCTCACCCCAAGAAAGCAGATGCCAACGAGGAGACTTATAAGCATCCTTCAATTGACAATTGTCAAAATAAGAAATCTTATTAGAATAGTCCACACCATGCTGCAGTTCAAACACGTCTGCTTTTGGACAAAGAGCAAGAAATAGTTCTTCCATTGAACCTGAAATGCTTACATATTTTTTATAACGATAACGACAAAGAGTTAGCACATTGAATATTTGGGCCACGACCTTCTCTTTCTGATATCTGCTAAATACTGGCATTAGGATCCTAACAATCTTACGAATAACCACAATAGTCCAAAAGAAGCCATCAGCACGTTTTGCATTTGGATTTCTTGGTTTATCGGTAGCCACATCAGGCTCTTCCCATACTTCATATTCTATCCTGTGATTATCACATGCTTTCATCAAAGGATAAAAAAAAGGATTTGTACCCTCAGCAGAACGATTGAAGTGTTGTGGATAATAAAACAACACCTTATTTTTATTAGGGCGAAAGAAGTTCTTAATGTTCATATTGATTATTATTTCTTATTTAAAAGCTTTTCCGAGCAACAGCCATGCAAGATATTTATTTTTATCAATAATATGTTCGACCAAAAGTGATACTATAATTATGGCAAGTGCTAATAACAAGCAAACAGCCAAATGTATAATGAAAGGATTCCCTATACCGATAAGCAATTCGCCATACCGCTTCATATCTGGTATAAAGAAATAATGTATTAGATAAATAGGCAAAGTCTTTGTACCAACAAAAGCAAACGCCTTAAGCAATCTTGACTTGTTGTTCTCTACATCGCTTATACTTGCAAAAACACCTTGTAGCAATATTATACCTCCCAACGCTCCTAAAAATGCAAGCACATAGTTGCATTTATCAGCGCAAACAAACTGCAATGCAAAAGTAATAAAACCTATGGCATAACTGACAGGATGATAAAAAAGCAGATTATACAGCCTTACATATTTTCTACACAAGAATCCAATAAGATAATACCTATAATAATTTGCAAGAGAATCTATAGGCATCCATTGATTTTCCCCCCCCCCTATTAATTTTGTAGCCAAATAGCACTATGAATGGTAAGCCCCACACAGCCATATACAGCCAAGGATTCTTTGCCTTTTGCGCCAATTGTTCGTATAAAATAAAGAACACAGAAAGGATAGCTAAAGTGTAGAGAAACCAATACTTGCCACCACATCGCGAAAGCATTTGTATAAAAGACTCACCTTCATGGGTTAATGTCCACACAAAGCACCACACCAACAACGGAATTACAATGGAATGAATCTTCTTCCATAACTGCATAAAAATGTCTCGGCGAGAGGTCAATACTTTATAAGCAAAATATCCACTAATGAAGAAAAATACAGGCATTTGAAAAATCTCCAACCATCGATTTACATCCGTACCTGTCATTCCAAAACAAAATTGAGTAAGGTGTCCTACAACCACAAGGATTATAGCCACCGCTTTCATCTGGTCAAAATATACAACTCTACTTTTCATTGTTAATATTCTCAATAACAGTTTCCCATTTCTTCACTAATACACTCCAGTCAAAACGCTTTCCAAGTTCTATGGCATTGCGACTCAACTCTTTCAATTTTTCTGGATTTGCCATTAGCTCACGGATAACAGCAAAAGCTTCTTCTTTGGTGTGAACCACATAACCATCCTTACCAGAAGTAATCCATTCGTCGGCACCATAATCGTCATAACATAATGTTGGCACACCTGCGCAGGCTGTTTCAAGCATCACCTTGGGGAAGCCTTCACTACGCGACGGAAAGAACATCAAATCCATTGATACCAAAAGCTTCGACATCTGAGTGTGATCGAGACGACCATGATAGGTTACATTCTTAATATGTTCTTGTAGAAGATAATTTCTAATATTACCAGTGGGTAATTTATCACCGCCTAAAATATGAAAGTCAATAGTAGGAAATTGACGTGCAGCCTCAATAATCTCAATACAATTCTTACGCACAAGATCATTACCTATAAACACTATGTTCTTCAAACCATTTGTTTCATTATGTGGATGTAAAAACTCTCGTGTATCAACACCTAAATACAATATCTCAGGCGCAAAATGAAGTCCTTTATCCTTTGATTCTCGTTCAACTATATATCTTGTTATACTATATAGATTAGGCTCATACTTGCGAAAATGATCTAAATATCCTTTTACATCCTTTATCTTACAAATTAGCACTTCGTCAAGGATTCCTTCCAGTGTTGTGAATACTTTGGTACCAAATATTTTTGCTACGAATCTACAAAAGTCATTCATATCTCCCTTTGGCAAATAGGCAACATCAGCCCACATTATTCCCTTCAGGTATGCCCCCCAACTGAATAAGCGCATAGGTCTTTTTGCTCTGATGTATCTGACATTTGCAACGGGCTTAAAATCATGCGCATTTGCACTAACCTCAGGAAAAAGCATCGTGCTTACTTCAAAGCGTTTTTTATCTAAATGCTCAGACAGAGCTCGACAATTAATATTTTGTGCATTAAGGAAGTTGACATAACCTCCTAAAAAAACTTTTATTTTGCTCATTTTATAATTAATAATTATGTTCCTATAATTTTGGCTATATACTTATTTTTTAGTACCATATATGTTATCCCCCAAGAAGCAAGGAAAACCGTTACTAACATTATAATTGGCGCTAATATATAGTGTTCATTCATTAGCCGTTGTGACTGAGGACAATAGAATAAAAATGCCCATATTAGCAAATGATGAACTATATAGATTCCCATACTACATCTATCGAGATTAATAAGATAAATTGACAGATTAAATTCTATTCGTCTTAAAGCAGAATATAAAAACACTAATACAATATATGTTGGATATTTTCTATATATACTACCCAATGGCAATTCCTTAGAAACTACAAATAATATTGTCAATAAAGATGCCAACAACATTATCGACCAAAAAGCAATTGGTAACAAACTCAATAGTTTGTCATCCAATCTTCCTTGTGCTAAGATACAACCAACAAGAAATGCAGGTAGATATTGTATTATCATTTCCCAACAAAATAAGTTAATTAATTTCCCAGACACGATAGAAATCAACAATGCGCTACCAGTAGTTATTAATACTACCCCCCCCATTTGTTTCAACAGACTCAGTTTTATAAAACTCTTAAAGCCACAAATAATTACAACAAAAATCCCTGTAAGCATCAAAAGAAACCACAGATGTTGAACACCACAAAATAAGCTCATTATAGGTGTTTGAGAAGGAAACATCAGTAAAGCAAGAGCAGACCATATAAAATATGGTATTAGAATACGCCCAGCTTTGTTTTTAATAAAATCATTTCTATCTCTATACTTTCCCTTGTAAATATAAAGGTAAGCAAATAAATATCCTGAAATAAAGACAAAAACGTTCAATGCAAAATTTGCTCCTCCTCGCCACCACTCTATATGCTCATACGTCTGATTTTCTGGAAACAAATTCCATATACCATAATAACATACACAATGGTATAAAATAATATAGAACATTGAAATTACTCGAAGTAATAAAATTGCTTTATTCATACTATACTATTTATTGCGTTTGGGAATAAAATTCAATACCACCTTTAAAAGCTCTTGCATTAATGAATCATTATGCAAAAAAAGAAAATAGAGGAAAGGAGCAATAACACATCCTGCAGTCAAACATATCCAATTATTTATACCAATAAGAGTCATAACGTAACCAGGAGTACAAGCCAAAACAGAAAGAGCAAGGTATTTCCAAATATCTTTTATCTGTGCTAAAAGCCCATAATTGAAAAACTTACCGGTATAGTAAGAATCAAAAACAACGTTTATTTGTGTATAAATGACACGCGAGAAACAAATTGCCAATACCCCAAAAGGTACAGAGCTTAATAGCACCAAAGTAGCCAATGACTTCTTGAAAAACTCCAATCTAAGAACTAAATCTGAGCGCCCCTTAACAAACATAAGATTCAAATTAACAGTATCTATATGATTGAATATAGCAGAAAACGTATACACCTGAAGAAAAATTATAGCTGTAGACCATTTGGTGGTCAAGATAATTTCTATTAATGGCTTACCTAATGACGCAAATAAGATTCCAACGAAAAAGATTATCATTGAAAGAACCTTGATATACTTGCGATAGACATCAATCAAACGCTTATCATCGTCTTGTATTTTTGCTAAAATTGGAAATGTTACCTTCTGCATTATCATACCAACTGTATCAGCAGGAAATACAGCAAGACCTGTACCCTTATCGTATGCCCCCAAATCAGCAGGATTATAAAATTTACCTATTATAAGAGGAGAAATACTTTGATAAATCTTATTAATCAGACTTGAACCAAGCAACTTACTACCATAAGCAAACATACTGTGAAATGATTCCTTTGAGAATTTTCTTTGTGGTATCCAACGACTCTCATACAATACACAAAACAAATTTATAGCACACCCTATTAGAGTTTGCGTGACAAGAGCCCAAATACCCCACCCAGCATAAGCAAGAGCAACCCCTACAACGCCAGAACCAACACTGGAAATAAAGTTGCACTTTGCAAGTACCTTAAAGTTTAGATCTATCGTTAGACGAGCTACTTGTATAGCAAGTATAGCATTTATAATTAAGCTCAACGACTGTACCCTTAAAACATCACACAATATAGGCATATTGTAGAATACAGCGACCCATGGCGATGCAAAAAAGAGCAATAAATAACATACTATAGCGATAGCAAAATTAAAATAGAATACAGTTGAATAATCGGATTCGGTGTGTTCCTTCTTGCGAATGAGCGCATTATTAAATCCACTATCAACAAAAACTTCACTAATAGTAATGAATACAGTTATCATGCTAACAGCTCCATAGTCCTCTGGACATAGCAATCGAGCCATGATCATTCCTAGAATAAAACGAACACCCTGAATAGAAAATTTCTCAATAAAGCCCCATTTAGCTCCAGAAATTGTTGCTTGTTTTACTGATTGCATCTTATAATTTTTACAATTTATCTTATAAAGATATTAAATTTCAATTGTACTAACAATAATTCAATTACCCACCACTGCCTTACCTTGAGAGAACAGAACAACGTATCATTTTTCTTATTATCTTTTTATATTACCAGAAGTTACTGATTACCCAAATAAACTTTTTCAAAAATTTCATATACAGCCACCGTTCCTAAGATTGTCTCTACAAACTCACGAAACACCCCATCGCCTCCTCTTTTGGACAAAGGAACGTTTGCCAAAGCTTTTACGTAACCGGGGGCAGAAGATGGTACACCAGCCCATCCCACACGCTTTAAAAGTGCCACATCATTGAGATCATCACCTATGTAAGCGACTTCACGCAGCGTAATATTCAGCTGCTTGCACAAATCGGTTGCTATAGCCACTTTATCCTTACAGCCAAGATAGCAATAGTCGACCTTTAGCTTGTCGGCACGTCGTTGCACAATCTGAGTATTCTCTCCTGTAAGGATTCCAACAGGAATATTTAAATGATGAGCAAAGAGGATGCCCGCACTATCGTAGGTGTTGAATTTCTTCAACTCTACGTTAGTTCCATCATAGTACATTCCGCCATCAGTCCAGACACCATCTATATCTGTAAGTATAAGTTTAGGAAGTTGTCTGTCCATTAATCGATAAAGTTCTGATAAATAATTTCGTTAGCAGGAATATCTTTCAAAGCCTTATGTCCTATTATCATTTCTTTCTCTGCCCATTTGAAACCATCGCCAGGACTAAGCATATGTATCATATCCTCTGTAATTATTTCACCTGCTTTAATGCAAACAAGAGAAGCAATTGAACGCTCAAGTTTTTCCTTTGAAGCAGCAACACTCTTATCAATGTAGAGATCTTCCGTACCCAACCAATGTTCAACCATACGTATGTCTCTAACCATACGATAAACTCCATCAGGTCCTAGAGAACCAGGCTGGTCAGTACCCTTCATATGGCGGTCAATGGTAATATGTTTTTCTATTATCTCTGCCCCCATACCTACGGCTATAGCCGGAGCAGAAATGCCAATAGTATGATCGGAAAAGCCTATATGGTATTGTCCATAATGTTTCTTGAGATATCTAATTGTATTAAGATTCAAATTATCGGGATGAGTCGGATATTGAGATACACAATGTAATATGGAAATATCACTATGATAATGAGTTATTGTATCAAGAGCATCATCCAACTCTTTTTTTCCTGCCATTCCTGTAGAAAGAATTATTGGAATCTTTGTCTCAGCCATAGCTGCAAGCAGTGGTAAATTGGTAAGATCTCGACTTGCAACCTTCAAATAATCTGGTGTAAATAGTTTTAGCATTGATAGACACCCTTTTGCACAAAGTGTCTCAACAAAATCGAGTCCTTTCTCTTTTGCAAATTTATAAACCTCATAATGAGCATCATCATCAAGCTCTAGAAAAGCACGATGTTCACCATAAGTGGCACCAAACGAGTTTTTATTAACATATGGACGATTCATCATCGTTGTTGTCAATTCTTCGTTAAGATCACGACGTGTCATCTTAACTGCATTCATTGGCTTAAGTTCAATTCCAAACAAGTCCTCATGTATAGGACGAGAAACGAGTTCTACTATAAGCTTTGCTATATCTACAGAGCCATTATGATTCTGGCCTATTTCACCAATAATATACGTTTCATTTTTATTAATCATAACTGTTTATTTTTAGAGTTTACTTTTTGTTTTGCATAATATTTCTCATCATAGATTGTTTTATTTCAGCATGAGAATCAAGGAAATCAACAACATTCTTAAGAGTGAAATTTTCATCCTGTTCTTTTAAATCTGAATACACTTTAAGCGCATTAACTAGATCATCAGGTGTATCAATGGTCAAACGAATATCATCACGTCCTTCAAGAAAATCAGGACCTGATATCCACTCACATTTATACTCATTAGGATGAGTATATAAATGATAAGTAACATGCTCGTGAGCAGGCGTTCCTTTAGCAGTTGTTTCTGCAACACGCTTAAGAGCCGTCAATCGTACAAACTCCCCCCAAAAACCGAAATGAGTAAGGATAGATGGTTTCCCATTTATACGAAATCCAATATAGTCTGCATCACTTGTCTTTGCTTTTTCAACAAGCAGGGTTACACCATGCCAATCCATGAAAGGATTATCAGAACAGATACGAACTATACCATCAACATTATTAGCTTCGGCTGCTTTAATAAACCGGTCAAGCACATCGTTCTCAGAACCTCTAAACACAAGTTTTCCTTTTTTATGAAGGAAAGCTTCAAGCTGATCATTATTTTCATTCATAGAGGTGGCAACAATTACTTTTGTTCCTTCCACTTTTTCAAGATTTTCAAGGAGTGTTTCAAGAAGTGTTTTACCACCATAAAAAGGTTTCAATATTTTGCCAGGAAGACGAGTTGAACCCATTCTTGCCTGAACGATAATTCCTATATTCATATTTATTAATGTTGTTTATTTTATTATATTATAAACTATACAGAAACTCCTATTTTTTATTTATTACCCTCGCAGGCACTCCTACCGCAGTTGAATTGCTCGGAATATCACTGATAACAACTGCTCCCGCACCAATTTTTACATTGTCGCCAATCACAATATTACCTATTATTGTTGCCTTTGCACCTATATAACAATTGCATCCTATACGTGGAGCTCTTGCATCTTTAATATCGTCTCTTGCTCCAATTGTGACACCATGCTGGATATAAGTACCTTTGCCTATCTCTGCTTTTGGATTAATAACAATGCCAAAACCCTTATGACATAAAAAAACACCTCTGAGATCAAGAACGTATGGTATATCACAATGATAAAACCAACCAATATAATTCTGAAGGATATTACAGAGTTTTAATCTGATTTTACCCCCCCCCGAATATATTCTATATTGTAGTTGTATTAGTTTATTAAATCTATTCATTCAAAGAAAAATTATTGTTTTGTTCCATAAACATTTCTGCTTTTAACCCAAATCGGTCATTAGAACGAAAAAAGTAAAACAGCTGAATATTTTTATTCTTTCCATCTCTTGTCAGCACTTCTTTTGGCATCTTGCTTCCGCCTGCGTTTCGACATAGCCCGCTATGCCTTCAACGCAGCCATTGCAATCTACTCAAAACAAGTACCAACAAGAATTGTAATCTAATGACCTGCGTAATCCGCTGTTATGCTTTATATGGGCTGTCAAAACGGTTGTTTTGATGCAGCCATTAAGGGTTTGTCAGAATTGATCAAATGCGGGGCGCTGAGGATGAGACCGACAGGAGTTACTGATGTAAGTGACTGAGGCCGCATTCCGAAAGCAACGCATCAGTTTGCAATTAGGACACACCGCCTTTTTATTGATATGTTATAGTAAGCCCCTCTGAAACTACTCGATAAGTAGCCCCTCTCCCTGCTTACTAAGCAGGCCTTCGACTACTTAATAAGCAGATCAAGCTCTACTTACTAAGTAATTTTCAACCTTTTCGATAAGCAGTTTTTTGTCAAGATGGCCAAAGCAACTTGCGCCACACCACACACCTGCCAATAATCCCAATATTAACTGGATTGGTTTGTAGCCACGGTTGGATCCTTAAAGTGGAATACCACTTTGCATAACATGCTCTTCAAAATGGCATTTTTCAAGCATTTTGAAGAACAGGGAAAGACCACCAAAAGGTGTTATTTCCTTATTTACGAACTTTAGGTCACAGTTTCGCATCGGAATATATACTTTTTTCGTGGTAAAGTTAGTAAATGTTTATGAATCAGGTTTATGCAAAGCTGTTTTCCTAATGGCGGTCATTAGAAATGACAAGAAGTTTTTTCTAATGTTCGATTTGGGTTAAAAAAAAGCATCTAATGTGTCTATGTCTATTGTTAGCACTCAATTTAGGGCATAGCCCTTTGTATAGGCACTTTTGCAAGTGCCTATATATTGAGTTTTATACGTTTCCTCGCCATGATATAACTAAAGCGAACTTTGCTCTATTCATTTGGCTTGACGGAAACGCTGTTAAAAATGTCACTTGTTTATTAACCATTTCATACATTTTCTTCACTCGACAATGCCAATTTGAATTTTGAGTTTTGAATGTTGAGTTATTCGCTGCTATGCATGCGATTGAGAGTTGTTCAATGTTGAATGGTTCCTTTGGCGATTTTGAATTATCTTTATTCCTATCGAAAAGTTCCAAATCTTCACTGCTGTACATATTTCTATATTTAAAGTTTAGCTACGAAGATACTTCTTTCTAATTTAAGCCCTAATTTGAGTGCTTACTGACATGATTTTATTTTCTAAATTAATCCATAATTTAAGTACTTATGGTAGTGCTTCATACATCTTCTTAATTTCAGAAATCATACCTTTTATTGTATTATTTTCCAAGCGTGAATATAATGTCTGTCTCAAATCTATCTTGTTTTTATTGTTAGGATGAAGAGGATCATTGTAGATCAAGCCTAACAGGCTGAATGTTTCTGGCAGGACAATATTAAATGTCTCCACATAATTAATCTTATTTTCAGTTCCGAAGGATTCATCAAGGAAATATTTCTTTTGTTCTTCCGTTCCTAATTTTTGATAGCAATACTTTTCTATCATCTCACGAAGTGCCACACATACAGCCAATGAATCATATCTTTTACCTTTAAGATATTCTTCTGTCTGATGAAGACAATATGCTTTAAATGTTGGAATATTATTCCAATTAGGATCTTTCATACCAATTACATCATCCATACTTCTAGAATAGTCAGGATGATAATGCAGCATATACTTCGATATTAAATCTGCTTTATCTTTATTTTGCGTTTCTAACTCATAGCGTTTTCTAACAACCTTCATCATGTTGTCATTTGCATTAGGATACTGTAATGGATTAAGGTAATACACTTTCATATCTCGAAATGCAAATGTTCGAAAATAAATAGGATTAATATGACTTAGGATTATTGGGTATATATTTTTCCCTTCATCTTTAAGGTCTTTGATAAATGTATTTACGTAATGTTGTGCTGCTACAAGATTAGCATCATCAAGATAGTCAAACACTTCGTCTATAACTAGTATATTATCAGGTTTTGTAAAGGAATTCTTAGCTTTTTGGAGCATTCCCAACAAAATTAGAATGTCTCTTTCGCCATTAGATATTCTCTGAGCGTCACCTATTCGTAGAATTAAATTATCATGATCTCTGTGTGGCTTTATATCTTTCCACGTCTTCTTTAATGAATCAAATAACTTTCTAGTACGATCTTCATTAATCTTATAATTAGCAAGTTCTACACGACCCTTAAAATCTTGATTATTACGATAAACAAGAGTTACTAATCTTATAGCTTTAAGTAAAAGCTTAGTATCATTGTCATTGTCACAAAAACGTCTTAGCACATTTTCTGCATATAGTATCGCAGGTATTTCTTCTAATACTTCTTTATTAATACTTTCCACTTTTAAGTGTCTATCCGCAACTGTGCCAGTATAAGTCTTTATCTGTTCTAATTGGTCATTAATTACCTTAGCTTGCTTTACTTTAATTTTGAGTTTGTTAAGGTCGCATGATGCCATGAAGCGATTATTGCTCACCAATACATTTATTAAAGGTAAAAAACCTTGTGGTAAATCAGCCGTATCATATACCTCGTCAAAGTCATCTATAAGATTGACATCATTAGGTTTTTCCCCTAACAATTCTATATCTGGAATAGTAATCTTTGCCTTCCCCATTAATACACCATTATTTTGTCCTGGAGAAGATACCCTCAAACCATTATTGATTACAAAAACACCAAACTTTTTACTAACATTATTAACATTCTCATCTGCAATGTAGGTATTATTATCAGGCTCGTCTGTTGTTATAATAAGTTGTGGTTTGTTATTAACATTTCCATCATACGCATCATCCTTCTCTAATTTTAACCTCAATCTATTCAACCATTGAAAAGCGAAAGCAAATGAGGATTTCCCAGAACCATTTGGTGCAACTAGGATACTTGGTTTATTGGGAATCATGTCAAGAGTAATTGTTTTATCATGAATTCCTCGAACGTTTTTGATTTGTATGCTTTTGATTTGCATGCTTATAATATTTAGTTCCCCACCGCAGTATTGCTCTGCACTATGCCGTCACTTGGATGGGGATTTTGTTTATTAGAACTTCCTCCAAACCATCTTATTGACAATCCCGACATAGCTCTGCACTATCTTCACAACCTTCGTAGATACATTCTCATCCACATAATCAGGTACAGGAATACCATGCTGACCGTCACGACAAAGTTCCACAGCAGTATCTACAGCCTGGAGCAATGACTTCTCGTCGATGCCGGCAATGATAAAGTCGCCCTTGTCTATCGCTTCCGGACGCTCAGTAGAGGTACGAATACAAATAGCCGGGAAAGGAAGACCTACACTGGTGAAGAAGCTTGATTCTTCAGGGAGTGTTCCTGAGTCGCTGACTACGGCAAAGGCATTCATCTGAAGACAGTTGTAATCGTGGAAGCCAAGAGGTTCATGCTGGATGACTCGTTTATCAAGCTGAAAGCCTGAGGCTGCAAGACGATTGCGTGAACGAGGATGGCAACTATAGAGAATAGGCATATCATACTTTTCTGCCATCTTGTTGATGGCTGTGAAAAGGGAAAGGAAATTCTTCTCTGTGTCGATATTCTCTTCACGGTGAGCAGACAACAAGATATACTTGCCTTTCTCCAAACCAAGTCGCTGATGAATATCACTTGTCTCTATTTCTGTGAGGTTATTATGAAGAACCTCAGCCATGGGTGAACCTGTCACGTAGGTACGCTCTTTAGGCAGACCACAATCTGCCAGATAGCGACGGGCATGTTCACTATACGCCATGTTCACATCAGAGATGATGTCAACGATACGACGGTTGGTCTCTTCCGGCAGACATTCGTCCTTACAACGGTTTCCGGCCTCCATGTGGAAGATAGGAATATGCAGACGCTTGGCACCGATAACACTCAAGCAAGAGTTGGTATCGCCTAATACCAATACGGCATCGGGTTTTGTCTGCACAAAGAGTTTATAGGAACAGTTGATGATGTTGCCACAGGTAGCACCCAGATCATCACCCACAGCATCCATATAAACTTCCGGTTCTGCAAGTTTCAGATCTCGGAAGAATATGCCGTTGAGGTTATAGTCGTAGTTCTGACCTGTGTGGGCAAGAATTACGTCGAAATATTGGCGGCATTTGTTGATAACGGCGGCGAGACGGATAATCTCGGGACGTGTGCCGACAACGATTATCAATTTCAATTTGCCATTGTCCTTGAACTTTATATCTGAATAGTCAAATTTAGGCTGCTTTTCCATAAAACACTAATTTTATTTGTTTCGAACACAGATTTCTCAGATTAAACGGATTATCGAACTTTACGTTCCCATTCCAAACCATCGTAATGCCCAAAATTATAAAGTAAACCAAGTTTAAAACCGGTTGCTTTTAGATAATTATAGACCTGGCTTCTATGTGCATCATCCAAGTTAGCCACTGCTTTCAACTCCACGATAATGTCACCATAACAAACAAAGTCTGCCCTATAAGTTTGCCGCATTTCTTTTCCTTCATAATATATCTTCAGCTCTTTCTCTCTCTCGAAAGGAATGCCCCGTTTAACAAATTCAATCTCAAGAGCCTCTTGATAGACAGCTTCAAGGAAACCATGCCCCAATGTATTGTACACCTTCATTGCAGCACCATTTATTTTGTATGTTTCCTCTTTATAATAAAACATCTGTTCAATCTGTTAGATCAGTGTTCGTTTTTCTACTTCTGTGCTTGCTATTTTTCTACTTTATCGAAATAGGTATCCGGTCTATTCGGGTCGAAAATCTCGTTACAATACATCACTGTCACCAAGTCTTCTGTATCAGAGAGGTTGATGATATTGTGAGTATAACCGGGAAGCATAATGACAGACTGAATCTTGTCGCCACTTACTTCGTAGTTCAACACTTCATCCGTTCCTTCCTTGCGGAGCTGAATGAGTCCATGACCGGAAACCACGATGAATTGTTCCCATTTGGTATTATGCCAATGCTCACCCTTCGTTATACCGGGCTTGGAGATATTGATACTTACCTGTCCACAGTTCAGCGTATGAACCAACTCGGTAAACGAACCACGGTTGTCAACATTCATCTTCAAATCGAAGATAGCTTTTTCCTTAGGCAGATAGCTGAGGAAAGTGCTATAGAGTCGCTTAGCAAACGAGTCGGCTGGGATTTCAGGGATCATCAATGTCTTGGGCATCTCGGCAAACTGATGAAGCAACTCTACAATTTCACCAAGGGTAGCCTTATGGGTGATGAGGCAATAGCAGTAGCGTCCCCTTTTCTCGAACACAGATTTATCAGATTGAACAGATTTTTCACTATCCGTATTATCCGTGCAATCCGTGTTCGTCCCATTCATCGGGATAACATCCAAACCATCAAACTCGCAATGATGTTCCTCTCCTTTCAATGCATGAATCATCTCCTCCACAAGGTCATCAATGTAGAGCAGTTCTAGTTCTACACTCGGATCATTGACGGTAATAGGCAGATCATTAGCGATATTGTTGCAGAATGTAGCTACAGCACTGTTGTAATTAGGTCTGCACCATTTACCGTAAAGATTCGGGAAACGATAAACCAATACTTTGGCCCCGGTCTCCTTGCCATATTCCAAGAACAAATCTTCGCCAGCCTTTTTACTACGTCCGTACTCGCTATTTCCGAAACGACCTGTCAAGGACGCCTGTTGCGAACTGGAAAGCATGACCGGGCAAACATTTCCATGCTTCTTTAATGTATCAAGCAAAGTAGAGGCAAAACCAAAGTTGCCTTTCATAAACTCGTCATTATCCTTGGGACGGTTGACACCGGCAAGATTAAAGACAAAGTCGCACTCTTTACACCATGCATCAAGCTGCTCTGGCGTAGAGTCAAGATCGTACTCAAAGACCTCCTCTATCTGCAGGTCGCCATAGCAACGAGCCTTGCCCTCTTTTATGTTATTGAGTTGAGCACAGAGATTTTTACCTACAAAACCTTTAGCTCCTGTTACTAATATACGCATATTACTTAACTTTTGAACGCAGATGTCACAGATAACACAAATTTAAAATATCTGTTAGATCTGTTCTATCTGTGTTCGTTATAATTATTGCACAAAGTTACCCTCGCCACTCAACTCTTTCTTGATATACTCCAATGCACCAATCTTTGCCTTGGTCTCTTCAAGGTTCAGACGACAGGTGTTGTTTGAATTAAACTCTTCAATTTCAGCACGCTTAGTATCCCCCTCTTTGAAGAACTTGTCATAGTTTAAACCACGGTTGTCGGCAGGTACACGATAGAAGTTGCCCATATCCTCTGCTTTTGCACATTCTTCCTTGGTAAGCAATGTTTCATACATTTTCTCACCATGACGAATACCGATAACCTTAATTTCTTCCTTCTTACCTCCGAATAATTCACATACGGCCTCTGCCTGAATCTGGATGGTACAAGCCGGTGCTTTCTGTACGAGAATATCACCATTCTGTCCATGCTCGAATGCAAAGAGAACAAGATCCACGGCCTCTTCAAGAGACATAATAAAACGAGTCATCTTAGGTTCTGTCAACGTAATAGGGTTACCGTTGCGAATCTGATCAATCCACAAAGGAATGACAGAACCACGTGAACACATCACATTACCATAACGAGTACAGCAAATCTTGGTTTTACCAGAGTAACGACTCTTTGCCACAGCAATCTTTTCTTCGATCGCCTTGGTGATACCCATCGCATTGATGGGATAAGCCGCCTTGTCCGTAGAAAGACAGATAACTGCACCAACACCGGCCTCAATGGCAGCAGTCAGCACATTGTCTGTACCAATAACGTTTGTCTTAACTGCCTCCATCGGAAAGAATTCGCATGAAGGCACCTGCTTCAAAGCAGCCGCATGAAAGATATAGTCAACACCCGGCATAGCATTGCGGCATGATTGCAAATCGCGCACGTCACCGATAAAGAACTTGATCTTGTGTGCTACATCGGGATATTTCACCTGATACTCATGGCGCATATCATCCTGTTTCTTCTCATCACGTGAAAATATACGAATCTCACCGATATCAGTGCGAAGAAAACGATTCAACACTGCGTTACCGAAGGAACCTGTTCCTCCGGTAATCATAAGGGTTTTTCCTGCAAAAATGCTCATTGTCTTATGCTTTATTTTTTACTTTTTAATCTCTTCTTATCACTTATCCAGCACCTCATACTTCGAGTGCTTACTCTTATATTCCGGCACAATCTCCTTCATCTTCTTGACAATAGCCATATCGTCATCATGCAGGGAAAGTTCATACAGCTCCTCTTCGTTTTGAAGAGCAAGCTCATAGGGATATTCCCGTACGGCTGCCACCTTGATTTTAGGATGGACCGTCGGCTTGGTCTGCTCGGCATCGTTCAAGACCTCTTCATAAAGTTTCTCGCCGTCACGCAGTCCGGTGTATTTAATCTCGATGTTCTTTGCGCCCGACAGGTCTATCATACGCTGCGCAAGGTCTGCAATACGTACAGGTTTTCCCATATCAAAGACAAAGATTTCTCCGCCTTTACCCATGGTTCCGGCTTCGAGAACCAGTCGGCAAGCCTCGGGGATGAGCATAAAGAAGCGGATGATGTCTTTGTGAGTGACAGTGACTGGGCCGCCTTTCTTTATCTGTTCCCTAAAGATAGGGATAACCGAGCCATTGCTGCCAAGCACATTGCCAAAGCGCGTAGTGACAAACTGGGTAACGCCTTTTATCTCACCATCTACTATTTTCTTATTGAGAGACTGACAATATATTTCGCAGATTCGCTTGGAACAACCCATGACATTGGTCGGGTTCACCGCCTTATCTGTCGAAATCATCACGAACTTTTTGGTTCCATACTTGACAGCCAAATCGGCAATAACCCGTGTACCATAGATATTATTCTGCACGGCCTCGGCCGGATTGTTCTCCATCATGGGCACATGTTTGTAGGCTGCCGCATGGAAGACATATTCCGGACGATATTCTGCAAATATCTCTTCCATCCGTTCGGGCTTACAGATGTTTGTAACAATGGTTTCGACATGAAGCTCACTGCAATTACGCATCATATAAAGTCGCACATCGTGCATAGGCGTTTCGGCCTGATCCACAAGGATAAGGTCGGATGGCTGGAATTTAGCCACCTGGCGAGCCATCTCCGATCCGATGGAACCGGCAGCTCCGGTGATAAGGATACGTTTGCCACGAAGCATCTGTCCAATGGCCTCCATATCGACCTCAATCTTATCACGAGGAAGCAGGTCTTCAATTTCCACCTCGCGAAGTTGTTGATGGGTCAGTTCGGATTTGCCATCCCACTCGACATCTCGCGACATCATCAAGATCTTAATGTTGGCTGCCAAGAGGGCATTGATGAGAGAGGTGCGGGTGATAAAGTAGTCCGACTGAAGTGGAGAGACAAGGAGTGCGGAAGCCTGACAACGCTTCATGGTCTCAACAACAGCGTCTTCATCAAAATAGACCTGTTCGCCCAAAAGCCATGTACCGCTGAGCGAGCGTTCGAAGGAGATGAATCCACGGAGACGGTATCGCTTCGGATTCTCGTTCTGGATACTTTTGGCAAGAGCAACGCCACCCTGCATACAGCCGTAGATAAACACCTTCTGAAGGCTGCTGTTGCCCCGGTAGATATCGTGCAGACTCTTGATGACAACGCGCATACTCCACATAAGCATCGTGGCTACGATGAAGAGCATAAGGGCACTGTCAAAGCGTGGCGTGGGTACATATTGGATGAGCCCCAAATAGACCTGCAGCTGATGCAACACACAGGTGCCTACACCGGAAAGGACCGTACTATAGGCTACACGATGGAGATCGACAAAGCTGGAGTAGCGCAGCACACCATGATAGGTGTGAAAAACGAAGAACGAGAAAATATAGACGATAAGGCACACACTGAGGCCAAGGGTGACTTGCCAAAAGTGTTGTGCCAGGTTTAAGCCTCCAAACTGAAGGTAATAGACGAATAGCCCCGACACATAGACGGCCATGCAGTCCATAGCGAGGATGCACCAATAGGGCAAGATTCCTAACGAGAAGAACCAGTTGATTGTTTTTTCGAATGGATTCATTTTATCTAAATAATGCTTTTTTATACAATCTGCAGTGTAACGAACATCATCACCTGTCACTTAAGCCTTGCCTATCTATCCGATGGGCGGTTTCTTTCTTCTGAAGGTTCAGACGGACGTAGAGATTTTACTTCTTGCTGCCCCTTACGCACATAAATCATGATGATGCTATGCAGGATCGTAGGGGGGGGGGAAAAAAAGAAGGGTTAGAATTCAATATTCCTCATTTCACTTTTCCCTCAGACTCGTGGCCACACTTTTCCGAATCGGAGCCTGCTGCCACATTTGATAGGAAGTAGCGGAATGAGTATCGCAACCGATATGGGCATACATACCGGCCTTTAACAGGGCTTCTGCCTTTTTCTGAACATGCTTTCCATACACTCCGGCTAACGAGGGTACATTTAATTGAAAGGAGATCTGCTCTTCCTTCAAATTCTGATAATCCCTCATCTGCATATATTCGTACCGCTCCGGGTGGGCCAACAAAGGATGATAGCCTCGCTTCCGGATCTGCTGCAGTGTAGATAACAAGTCCATCGGCGGATTGAAATAGGAGGTTTCCACCAAGAGATAGCGCTTTTCCTCTTCCAACGGCAACAGGTCGTCTTGCTCCAACCGCTCCGCAAAAAGGTTGTCAAGCATATATTCAGCAGCCAATCGCAGCTCCACCGTTCCACGATAGCGCTGCTTCAGGGCCTGAAACTGCTGCTGCAAAGAATGGGTTTCATTGGGTATGTCTTCCATGATATGGGGCGTCAGCCAAACTCGTCGCACGCCAAGCTGCTCCATCTGTTGCAGAATCCGCAGCGATTCGTCCGGGGATTGTACACCATCATCTACTCCGGGGAGCAGATGACTGTGACAATCAATCATTCCGTTGAAAACACCACTTTGAGAAAGGGTCGTTGTTCTATGAAACAGCCACATGATTACTTACTACTGTTTCCGTAATGATAACCGGAGCCATAGCCATAATGATAGCCATAGCGATAACCATACCGATAGCCATAGCGACCGCTACCGCCCTCTGTTGCATTCAGAATAACGGACATGTTCTTGTATTTCTTCTCCTGATAGAGATGTTCCAGTTCAGGAAGCATACTGCGTTCCAACAGACCGGCACGCACCACAAAGATGGTACGGTTGGCCAACTTCTCGATGATTTGGGTATCGGCCACCAACTCAACCGGCGGACAGTCGATCAACACAAAATCATATTGCTGCTTCAACGTAGAGATCAGATCCTGCAAGCGTTCGTCAAACAACAGTTCCGTTGGATTGGGAGGAATCTTACCGACCGGAATAATATCCAAAGAGGGGTATTTTTCGTGAGTCACAATGATGTCGGATAAATCATTCACCTGTCTTCCTAAATAACCACTCAGACCAATCTTGGGCGAATGAATATAGGAAGAGGTAGAAGCACGACGAAGGTCACCATCGATAACTAACACCTTCTTCTTTTTAACAGCCAAGCTCACGGCTAAGTTGGCTGTCAAGAACGATTTACCGCTACCGGGGTTGAACGACGTGATGACAATCACATTGGAAGAGCGGTCTTTGCCCACCATAAATTCCAAATTGGTTCGTAACACACGGAACGCCTCATTAATCAGGTCGCGACTACCCTCCTGTACCACAATGGTATGCTCCTCTTGCGGCTTCTTGCCAAACGGTTTCTTCTTTCTCTTCTTGTAGAGGTAGAACAGAGGGATTTCTCCGATAAAAGGAATCGTCAGGTTTTCCAAATCTTTTCTTCCACGAATAGTGGTATTCATGTTTTCACGCAAGTAGATAATACCGACAGGAATCAGCAAGCCCAAGGCAAAGGCTAACAACAGAATTTTGTTCCGGATAGGCGCAACAGGAATCATGCTTCCGCCCGGTTTTGAAATAATTCGGGTGTTATAGGCGGTAAAGGCCTGAGACAATTCATTCTCTTCGCGCTTCTGCAAAAGATAGAGATAAAGAGACTCCTTCACCTTCTGCTGACGTTCCACACTGAGCAGATATTTAGACTGCTTCGGATTGGAGGCAATCTGAGAAGTGGCCTGACCGCCAATGGTTTCCAAACTTTTGATCTGACCACGCAAAGCCACCATCTGATTGTCGATAGAGATAATCAAAGCCCGGCGCAAATCATCCAACGACTTGTCCATCTCTCTGACCAATGGGTTCTTCGGGCTACTATGTGCCACCAGACTGTTGCGCTCCAACAGCTTGTTGTTGTATTCGTTCAGCTGCGTAGCCAAACTGGAACTTTCGATACCGGAATTGGCCGGCAAAAGCTGGTACTGGTTGTTTTTATTGGTCAGATAGCCTTTGATATACCGAGCCATATACATCTGGTTTTTCAACTCACGGATAGCCGATTGCGCTTCGTTGGCCTGTGCCATATACATGCTGGCAGCCGCCTGCACGTCAGGTAACAGATTCTCACTCTTAAAAGAGGAGATATCATCATCCACATTGCCCAATTCGCCCTCGATCACACCCAGACGTTCGTTGATGAACATAGAGGTGCTGACGGCAATCTGATTTTTATCTTTCACCCAATTCTCGTTATAGACGGAAATAAGGGTATTGAGCACATCCTCGGCACGCTGAATGGATACATCCTGAAAAGCAAGCGTGATGATGTTAGACTTTTTATCATCCTGAGAGATAGTCAAACGAGCCGAACAATTCGCTGAGGCGGCAGAGATAGACTGCCGGGTTACATAAATCAGCTCTTCGCGCGGAGTTGTGTAAACGGCCGAAGGAACAACCAAGAGTGTGCCTACCGGCGTTAGAATGCTGTCATTAAACGTTCCGGGGATGGAGTTGTCATCACCCACCTCTTCGCCATTTCGCATAAAAGAGGAGAGTTCGAATGCGCCATCCTTTTTCAAATAAAGTTCAAAAGAGGCTGATTCATTCTCCGGGAAATTCACCATCTTCACAGAGACGGGCAGTTCATTGCCATACATCACCTTTTTATGAAAAGTACCCTCCTTCAGGTAATTCATCTCCAAGTGTAATCGCGACACCACCTCACGCATAACGTCGGGAGAGCTCAAGGTTCCCATCTCATTATTGACATTGGTACTCGTCGTGAACAATCCCATATCTGAAAAATCGTCCATTCCAGAGATGGTTTTTCCTTTGGCATCTTCTTTGATCAAGATAGCAGCCGTCCGCAGAAAGACCGGAGGCGTTATCAAAAGATAGAATGTTGCAAGTCCTAAGCAGAGTATCAACGAGATAACAAACCAACGCCATTTATTCAGGCAGAGGTAAAACAGATCTTGCATCGTAATGGTATCTTGTGCATCCTCCTGCACGATAGATTTAGTATGTTCTGTAGCCATTTCTCGTCATTATTTAAAAATCAATACAGCAATAGTCGTCAACAAAGAGGTCAATGAAATCCAGAAAGAGGTGCTTCGCACATTGTTTCCATTGACAGTGGCCTGACGAGCCCTGGTGTCATTCGGTTCGACATACACCACATCGTTCTGCTGCAGATAATACACCGGAGAGGAATAAAGATATTCAGCCGAACAAAGGTTGACGCCATACACTCGTTGCCGGCCGTCTTCCCGGCGCAACACCAACACCTTCTCTCGTTTTCCAAAAATGGTGAGGTCGCCGGCCAAGCTCAAGGCATCCAATATCGTAATGTTGTCTTTATCTATATTGTATCGTCCCGGACGATTCACTTCGCCCATAACAGCAATACCTAAATTCATATACTCTACTGTTACTACAGGGTCTTTAATCAAATCGTGGGACTGCAGCTCACTCTTAATGCGCGCGCCCACCTCTTCACGAGTCAGACCGGCAATGTGAAGTTCGCCCAACACAGGGAAATCAATGTTTCCTTTGGCATCTACGGTATAACCGGAAACGCCACGGCTAGAAGAAGAATTACTACCTTCCAAACCAACCTGCTGAGACACGATAGGCAAATTAAACAGATTCATCAAACGGGGATCTTGGCTGCTGACCAAAATAAACAGCTTGTCTTTGGGCTGTATCCTGATCTCGATCGGTGCAGCTAATGTTAATTCACTTTCGCCTGGACGTAAATCTTGAAAATAAGAGATTTTCTTTGACGTAGAGCAGGATCCTAATAACAGAATGGATACTGCCAAGAGTAGATTTTTGCAAAAATTCATATGATATAAAACTATAGTTTCTTTTTTTATCACCCAGGGCGTTGCCCTGGGCATGACGTGATTATGAGCTATTCGCCCTGTAAGGGAAGCTTTATTTTCTCGTTGTTTTTTATAGTTGCCCCTGTAGGGCGTAACTGCCTAAACTCCTTTTACCCAGGGCGTTGCCCTGGGCTATGGAAACCATTGGGCTTTCAGCCCGTTGTTGACATAAACAATTATCCCAAATCATTGGGCGGAATGCTCGCGTTGCAACATTGTTGGTTTCTCAACCTTGCTTCATTGTTCCTCCTTGTTGTTGTTATTAGCTATGTGCTTCGAAGGGGCAACCTCTCAACAGCCCAGGGCAACAACCTGGGTATGACGTGATTATGAGCTATACGCCCTGCAAGGGCAGCTTTAATTTCTCGTTGTTTTTTATAGTTGCCCCTGTAGGGCGTAACTGCCTAAACACCTTTTACCCAGGGCGTTGCCCTGGGCTGTGGAAACCATTGGGCTTTCAGCCCGTCGTTAACACAAAACACCCAACAAAAACCATCCGACGGAATGTTCGGTGTTGGAAACGTTATGGTTTCCCGTCGTTGCTTTATTGTTCCTCCCTGTCGTTATTGTTATTAGCCCTGCGCTCCGAAGGGGAAACTTCCACAGAGCAACGCCCTGGGTATCAATAATTTACATAGTACTGGGGGGGCAGTGCCGTAGGTAAAATAAAAAGAAATGGCAACGCCCTAAAGAAAGATCAGCTTTTAGATAAACTGTATAAAATCCGGTGACACCTCAATGCCAATAGCGAGAAAACCCCTCAATTCGACAAGCAGACGCTTCACTTTGTACCCCCCCCGTGTTGCCAACAAACAACCCTCATATCCATCCAGTGGTCCACCAATAATGCGGATCTTACGTCCGTACATTTGCGGTGTAATTTCTTCCGGTAAATAATATTGAGGTGAATCAGAACAGCTGACGGCCATCATAAATCGATCCATCTCGCCATCTGCTACGGTCATTGGGGCGCGAAAAGTATTACGCAACCAACGATATTGAAGCGTGTGAATGTGTTCAACAATAGGATCTAAGTGTTCACGGGAATCATGTACAAAAAGCAGATCTTGTAAGAAAGGAACCTCTTCGCGGACTTTAACACCTCTACGAGTCGTGACCTGCCACTTCATAGGCACAAAGACTTCTACACCTAAATCTTGAAGCTCTTTATATGCCGGAAGTTTAGCATTACGGCGTTTCAAATCACGCATGACAAACCACTGCGTCTCTTTTTCTCTTTCCATTGATTTCTTTCAGTTAAGACAAATAGAATCAATCCTGATTAATTGTTTTTCTTCCTAACAATTAATCAGTTACAATGTGTTTCTAAAAAAGATTGTAGTTTTTATACCTTTCCGTTTTCATTAGTATAAAAGCAAGTTCCTTTCCGGGAATACACATGTAATATATAATAATGTATATTCCGCCACAAAAGTACTGGAAAAAATCTTAAAAGTCAAGCTTTTCGCTAATCTTTTGCCATAAAAGCCTCTATTCCTATACATATATTATAAAGGACTGAAAATCTTATTTATAGACCGCCTTCCTGTATTTTTGTGTGTTACTGTGTATATATATACATCATTCTTATCAACATATAAAATACAATAAGTCCATGAACAAACAGGGAATTATTAACCCCGTCAAAACGGAGTAGTTTATTTCCGGAAACGGAGTGCCTACCCAATCCGAACGGAGTAGGCACCCAATCCGAACGGAGTGCCTACCCAATTTCAAAAAAGTCCCTAGACTTTTTCCGAATAGTCTATACCCTTTTTTCGAAAAGTCTATAGACCCTTGAAAGACAGCTAAAGCCCTCATTTAAAAGGGTGTTTAGAGTGAGACGGATTCGCCTATAGATTCCGCCGAAATCACCCACCGTTTCCGACAAATCGATCTCATCCCTTTAGCAAAAACGAACCTGTTTAAATTACAATAACTATTCGCTTCGGGCGTTGCAATTTTTCACCCAGGGCAGCGTCCTGGGTATGACGTAATTATGAGCTATTCGCCTTGCAAGGGAAGCTTTAATTTCTCGTTGTTTTTTATAGTTGCCCCTGTAGGGCGTTCTGCTGTATATTCCTTTTACCCAGGGCGTTGCCCTGGGCTGTGGAAACCATTGGGCTTTCAGTCCGTCGTTAACACAAAACACCCAACAAAAACCATCCGACGGAATGTTCGGTGTTGGAAACGCTGTTGGTTTCCCATCTTTGCTCCATTGCTCCTCCTTGTCGTTATTGTTATTAGCTCTGCGCCCCGGAGGGGCAACTTCTCCACAGCCCAGGGCAACGCCCTGGGTATATGATAGATAATGGGTTACGCCCTACAGGGGCAAAAGTACGGTAAGACAAACTGTTGCCCTGGATGATATATATTACTTTTGGAAACGAAGTTGGGCTTTATGGATAGCTCTGAAATAGGCAACAACGACCATGGTTCCGGTCAAAACCCAAGAAACAGGATAGACAGACATTAAGATGTGAAAACCGTGCCAGTGAGGACAGACCACATAAACCCAAATCACACGAAGCAGACAGGTTCCCAAAATAGTCAGCATCGTGGGCGTCATCGATTTGCCCATACCACGCAAAGAAGAACCGGCTATCTCATAACTGCAGGCTATGAACTGAACAGCCAATACTATATGCATACGCGTGAGGCCATACTCTATCACCTTCGGATCGGTCGAAAAGATGCGAAGCAAAGATTCGCCCTGCCAGGTAAAGAGCAGATTGAATCCGCCACAGAAAAGAATGGCATATCCCATACAGATCCAAAAGGCACGCTTAACACGATCGAGATGTCCGGCTCCATAATTCTGACCGATAAAGCTGATAGCCGCACCATTGAACGCTACTACCAGAAAATAGCAATAGGTCTCAAAGTTAAGTGCAGCCGCTGAACCGGCAACAGCATAACTGCCATATCCATTGATGGTCGATTGTATGATAACATTGGAGATGGAGAAAATCATTCCTTGTATGCCTGCCGGAACACCAATCTGCAACATACGTTTAAACTCGTTTGTGTCAATACGCATATGATTCAAATGAAGCGTATAGGGCTCTTCTTCCTTCAACAAAAGACGAATAATCAAAGCAGCACTCAACATATTGGCTATCACTGTGGCGATGGCAACGCCCTCCACACTCATGCCCATACCTATAACAAACAACAGGTTTAAGGCGGTATTGACTATTCCGGCTATCACCAATATATATAAGGGGCGCTTCGTGTCGCCTATACTTCGCAATATGGCTGCCCCAAAGTTGAATATCATAAAGAAGGGAATTCCCAAGAAATAGATGCGCAGATATTTCACGGCCATCTCCAACACATTGGCCGGCGTATCCATCCACGAAAGAATGGGTCGGGCCAAACCGATACCGACAAACAACAGGATAACACCCGAAATGAGGGCTATCGACGTGACCGTATCCACTGAATTGCGAATACTCTGCGTGTTGTTCTGACCGATATGATTCGATATAACCGCATTTGCGCCCATCGAAATACCCAAGAACAGATTGATAAGCAGACTGATAACCGGCGCATTACTGCCCACTGCGGCCAAGGCTTCGCTACTGGCAAATCGCCCTACCACTGCCACATCGACTGAGTTAAACAGCTGTTGCAACGCACTGCTGGCAGCAAGTGGAAGCGAAAAGTAGAGTATTTTTAAAAGCAATGGACCATGAAGCATGTCCACTCCTTTCTGTTTTGTATTATTGCTAACTTCTGCCATACATGCTTGATTTTATCTTCCGGCTGGCAAAGGTAGCAATTTAATGTCATTTTAGAGAGAGAAAACAGAATCTTAAACCCAATTCGGTCATTAGATTACAATTCTTGTTAGTACTTGTTTTGAGCAGATTGCAATGGCTGCGTTGAAGGCATAGCGGGCTATGTCAAAACGCAGGCGGAAGCAAGATGCCAAAAGAAGTGCAGACAAGAGTTGGAAAGAATAAAAATAGTCAGCTGTTTTACTTTTTTCGTTCGAATGACCGATTTGGGTTAAAGAGACAGAGTAAACTGACGCAACTCGGCATTATTCATCTTGGGCACACTGCGAATCTGCTGCAACGAGACATCCTGTATATGTGCCTCCATCGCTCTATTGATGAGTCCGTGTCCAACCACCAGAATCCGCATACCGTCATAATGTCTCCGCAGATAGTCCAACGCTCTTCCTGCACGTTCATAAAGCATCTCACGGCTCTCCACATCGACCGGCATCGCATCAAAATCAACATCTTTAATGAGTGATCCGGTCAGACTTCCCCAATTGATTTCACGCAACAGCGGAGTCTGCTCCCAAGGAAGATCACGCCCGCCCAAAGCGATAGAGACCGTATCTTTGCACCGTTGCAAATCACTGCTTATCACAGCGTCCAACTCTATCTGCTTCAACTGCTCACCCAACAGAGCGGCCTGCTCCTTTCCCTCTTCGGTCAATCGTCCCGGCATATGTCCCTGTAAAATACGGGCCAGGTTTTCTTCGGTTTGCCCATGACGGGCCAAATATAATGTAATCATAACAACCTCCTTCTAAAAGCGGCAGGGCAAGACAAACAGAGATAGCCTCAACACTGCATCTTCTTGTGTAAAAGTACACAAATCTTCCTTTTTTCGTAACTTTGGCCTCAAAAATTATAAATATCACAGAAAAGGATGGATAAACTTACATTGGTAAAAGTAGGCGGCAAGATTGTGGAAGAGGAAAACACCTTGCGCCAATTACTACACGATTTCTCTACTATCGAAGGATATAAAGTGTTGGTTCATGGTGGAGGACGCTCGGCCACTAAACTGGCAGCCCAATTAGGCATCGAAAGCAAGATGGTGAACGGCAGACGCATCACGGATGCTGATATGCTACAGGTCGTTACAATGGTCTATGGCGGATTGGTCAACAAAAACATTGTAGCCGGATTGCAGGCACAAGGTATCAATGCCTTAGGCCTGACCGGCGCAGACATGAACCTGATCCGTTCGGTGAAAAGACCGGTTACAGAGGTCGATTATGGATTCGTGGGTGATGTTGAAGAGGTAAATGCCGAACTATTGTCCACCCTGATTCACCAAGGCATTGTTCCGGTTTTGGCTCCGCTCACGCACGATAAGGCAGGAAATATGCTCAACACCAATGCCGACACTATTGCCGGAGAGACAGCCAAAGCGCTTGCCAAACACTTCGAAGTGACACTGATGTTCTGCTTCGAGAAGAAAGGCGTACTGATGAATGAAAACGACGACGACAGTGTGATTCCGGAAATTGACCGCAAAGCTTTCCAGGAATATGTAGAGAAGGGAATTATTCAGGGTGGCATGATACCGAAACTCGAAAATGCGTTTCAGGCGATTGATGCCGGAGTGAAACAGGTCATCATCACACAGGCTTCAGAAATTGGCAAAGGAAAGGGAACAAAGGTTTTCTAAGACCGAATTGGATTCAAAAGGGCTGTACCGAAATTCACATTTCAATACAGCCCCTAATACAAACTTCTATTCTAAATAAATAAATACTACTTTACGGATATCTTCACAGATACCTTTTCCAATTAACCCATAAATTATAAAGGATTCTGCTCCATCAACGGATTGGCATCCATTTCCTGTTTCGGAATCAAGAATAACAAATCCTTTGATCCTGCCTCAAAATAGCCAGCCTTATCCCAGAAGGTTTCGTTATGACCCTTATTACGTCTATCCATTGGGATGTTCAAACGCTTGATATCGAATAAGCGGAAACCATCACCCCACAGATCACAACGACGTTCCATCAGGATATGTTGAATCAAAGCTTCTCCTGCCATATCCGGCTTCACTGCCTTCGGATCACGATTCTTTGTTAACTCATAAATCACGTTCTGAGCTTCACCTGTTTGGCCTAAACGAGCCAAGGCTTCAGCTTCAATCAGGTACATTTCGCCCGACTTCATATAGATATAGTCATTGGTCCACTCGCCAAAACCAGAGAACTTATAACCAATGCGCTTCTCGTTGAACAGCTTCTTGCGCTGATCGCTATCTGCCATATAGTTGATAATCTCTGTGCTACCCAACTTGAAGCTACCCAAAGAAGCATAACCACCGAAGTTAGGATCGACATGTGAGAAGAAAGAAGCATAGCCGGTCTGCTGTTCATCAATCAGCACAGCCCCCCAAAGCCATTCACTATCATTAGCATCGTTCCAACCGTTCATATAGTTGCTTGTCAAAGCAAATCCTTGACGAGCCTTGTTAGCCATATCCGCTGCTATAGCCCAATCGCCAGTTGTCAAGGCAAAACGAGCCTTCATACCCAAAGCCACATTCAGGTTAATATGAGATTTGTTCGGACGAGCCACCTTTGAATCACTAAACAGAGCGATTGCCTGATCAATATCACTGAAGATCTGTTTATAAACCTCAGCTACAGTAGAACGGGGTTTGGCTTCACCACTGCTGTCCAATACCAATGGAACACCTAAATGGCTGTTGTTGCCACTCGGATCATAGCGGAAAGAAAACATCTGTACCAACTGCCAATAAGAATAGGCACGATAAGTATAAGCCTGAGCTTTGATGTTCTTCACCTTGCCCTCATTCAACGCAGCATCAGATGCATTATCAATATTGGCAAGCAACAGATTCACATTATCAATAATATCATAATAGTATGACCAAGAAAACTCCAGGTCAGCGGAATTAACATTACGACTATTCAAATACTGATACCAAGAGACAAACCAGCCATAACCACGTTCAAGCTGCAAGTAGTCGTCGCCCATGAAGTCGATGATGATATCAATAGACTTCTGTCCGAAACGTCCATGGTTGCTATAGAATGCGTATGTAGAACGATGGATACCATTCAAAGCCGTTTCCGCACCACTGACAGTTGAGAACAAACTCTCATCAGTCACACTGTTTGTCGGAACTTTTTCCAGATAATCTTCACCACAGCCCGGAGAAACCAGCAGGGCTGTACCTAAAATGATGGAAGATATTATTTTATTTACTGCCTGTTTCATATTGTTAGAATGTTACGTTAATACCTAAACTTACTACACGATTCGGTACGTATGTATAATCGGATGTACCGTTAAAGCTCTGCTGCGGATCCATACCTTTGCGTTTGCACAGCAAGAACAGATTGTCACCTGTCAAGAATACCTTACAACCCTTCATATCCAACTTGTTCTGGATGCTCTTCGGCAATGTATAAGAAAGTGTCACATTCTTCAAAGCCAGGTAGCTGGCATTAACCAACCAACGTGAAGAGGCTGCACTGGCTGCTGTATAGTTGTTCTGCAGACGAGGAACATCTGTGACATCACCTGGATTCTGCCAACGTTTTAAGATTTCAGTTGACCAGTGTGTACCAAATGAACCCGGATGCATCAAACCGCCGAAATTTGAGTCATACATCTTACCACCAATCTGGTAGCTGAAGAATAAAGAAAGATCAAATCCTTTATAGCTGAAGCTGTTGGTAATACCACCATACAAATCAGGAATAGCGTCACCCATATAGTAATAGCTGGCATCATTCTGATTCTTGGTTGTCTCGCGACCGGTTACGTTGTCTTTATCATCTTTAATGTCCTTATAATACAATGCACTACCATCCTGAGGATCTACACCTGCATATTCACGCAGCCAAAACTCATAGATAGAATGGCCTTCAGACAGTTTCTTAGTTCCGCTAATGATTTCCTGTGGTTTACCTTCAGAATCTTTCGGCATCTTTGTAATCTTGTTCTTGAAGAATGTCGCATTCAAATCCAAAGCCCAACGGAAGTCTGACTTCTTGAAGATATCGAAGCCCAATGTTACTTCCAAACCGGTATTACGCATAGTACCGATGTTCTGCCACATATATTCAATACCTACAGACTGAGGTCTCGGAGCCTTGAACAACAAGTTACTTGATACACGGTTGAACACGTCAATTTCACCACGAAGCCAGTTTAACAGAGCGAATTCAACACCCACGTTCAAGTTTGAGTTCTTTTCCCATTCCAGCTTTTTGTTCAACAGCTGGCTGTGAACTGCACCATTCAGGTTACCATTGTTCTTGTCATCAAATGAATACAAGCTCTGCCAACCGAAATAAATCGGAGAACCCCATTCGTCAAGGATATTATCATTACCCTGCTGACCATAAGAAGCCTTCAGCTTCAAGTTTTCGATCCAATGCAAATCCTTGATAAAGCCTTCTTCGCTCAAACGCCAAGAACCACCTAATGACCAGAATGTACCCCAACGTGCATCTTTATAGAAACGGGAAGTTCCATCATAACGGAATGATCCTGACAGATAATACTTGTTCATGAAATCATAGTTTGCCTGGAACAGATAACCTTCCAAACTATATTCATTCGTAAAAGAGGTTGAACCTTCAGCTACAGAACCGGCAACAATTTCTGTGGTCGGGATGGTAAATCCTGTACGAGTAGCTTCCAAATAACGGTTGATATACTCATAGTTCTCATGACCGGCCAACAAGGCTAAATTGTGGTCACCAAATGACTTGCCCCAAGTCAAGATCTGGTTGAAAGTATATGATCTTTCCTTTGAATAACCCTTTGTAGAACGACCACTGACACCTTCGGCATCACCATACATATTGTTCTGATAGGTTGTTCCATAATCATTGGTAATATCTGTGTTACCCGAAATCTTCAATGTAAAATCCTTCAAGAACTTGATCTCAGCAGATACACGTGCAGAAAGCGCATTACGCTCTGTTGAACGTTCATCAAGAGGTAATGTTACTATCAAGTTTGAGTTCGGAGCATACTGACGAGTATGACCGGCCCACGCGTACGGTGATTTACCGCCACCCATATCATACATCGGTTCGCCCTTGGCATTTTTGACAACCTGACCATTGCTATCATACTGATAGATCGGATAGATCGGCGCCATCATACGGCCATAATAGAACGGGTTGGTTGTATAAGAACCATACGCCATGAATCCATTTCGGCTTGAAGTAGCACCAGACAAGCTTGCATCTACCTTCAACCAGTTGTTGATCTGGCTTGACAAACCTACACGGCCGGTAAAGCGTTCGAAGTCTGACCATTTTACCATACCTTCTTCATTGGTATATGATGCAGATGCAAAGAAGGTTGTTCCCTGACTACCACCGTTAACAGACACATTGTATTCCTGACGAAGTGCGGTACGAGACAATTCCTTGTTCCAATCGTCGTTATACAACAGCTTTGCATTGGGGTTCAACTTGCCATCCAAGCCAATCAACTGATCATTGGCTACATTATAGCTATTGTAACCACCCAACTTGCCAACAATACCGTTCGCATCGCCACCACTGGCTGTAGCAGCTGCTTTCTCAGGAGTAAAGCCATTGTTATTTACCAATGCATTACGCCAAGCTTCCCACATCAATTCGTAATACTGACCTGTGCTTACGCGATCATATTCAGGAATAGCACGAGAAACAACACCTAAATTAACCTTTGCATTCAACTGAACCTTACCTTGTTTACCCTTCTTGGTTGTAATCATGATGACACCATTAGCACCACGCGCACCATACAAAGCGGCTGAAGTTGCATCCTTCAAAACTGTGATGCTGGCAATATCTTCAGTATTGATTGTACTGATATCGCCATCAAAAGGAGCACCATCCACTACATACAACGGATCGTTTGATGCATTGACAGAACCGATACCACGAATCTGAATTTTGGCGTTATCACCCGGCATACCAGTACTACCCGTCACCTGAATACCCGGAGCTGCACCTTCCAAAGCTTTTGTCAAAGAAGCTGCTTGCAGGTTTTCCAACTTATCCGTTTTAATATTGGCAGCAGAACCGGTAAATGAAGATTTCTTAGCAGTACCGTAAGCTACTACCATTACTTCATCCAACTCTGTGTGCGCAGTGTTCAAAACCACCTTCATCACATCCTGAACAGGAACCTCTTTGGTAATCATACCAACATAAGAAAACTGTAAAGTTTTTGCCGATTGGGGAATCTCAATAGAGAACACACCGTCAAAATCCGTCACTGTACCTGTTGTCGTACCTTTTACAATTACAGAAGCGCCAACTACCGGCTGATTGTCTTCTGCCGAGATAACAGTACCAGTGACTCTCCTCGTCTGAGCGAGCACCATACTGATTCCTACAAAAAGGAATAGCATCGCTAATGTTAACTTTTTCATCATAGACACTCTTTTTAATTAATAGAATAGTTTAAAAATATCTCTTTTTGCCGTCGGTTATATAAATCCTTGGTCTAACATTTTTTGCAAATATAACGAATAGTTTATAATTGCAAAGAAAAATCAACATTTTTTTCTAAATACTCATTAACCATAAAGACAACACACAGAATCATACATATATAAATAAATCAGACCTATAAAGAAGCATATTAATATTTTATATGTCGTTTATAATACATTTAGTAACAACAATCACATAAAACAAGACATCATCATCCAGCATGTTTAAGAACACATCCACCATTTAGCTCCTATTTTAAACCTTATTTTGCATAAATACATAGTACATATATTCACATATATTTAACAAATATACATGCGATATATTAACAGCAGATTAGGATATATAACTCCACTCAAAGCATGAATTTTAAGTATCAACCATAAATAGGAAAGAATGACAGTCAGTAGAAAGAGCGTATAATTATGCAATATCGTCCCTGTTTATGCACTATGCATACAGAGAGAAAGAGAGACAGCTCAGATTGGGCAAGCTACCACAAACACTGATTGAATCGGCAAGAGAACGATAAACCTAAAAATCGAGTATCTTTACACGCAAAACATAGAAGATATGGCAAAGAAAGAGTACATACAGACAAACAAGATGTGGCTTGAAGAGAAAGCCAAAGAGGCCGACGTGAAACCATTGGCAAAAGGAGTCTATTACAAAGTGCTGACAACCGGACAGGCTAATGGTAAACATCCTACCCGACAGAGCATAGTAACGGTTCATTATACCGGATGGACCATTAATGGGAAGAAATTTGATAGCAGTCGCGGAGGTGTACCTGTTGCCTTCCGCTTAGGCGACCTGATTGAAGGATGGATTATTGCCATGCAAGAGATGTGTGTCGGTGATAAATGGGAAGTCTATATTCCTTCCGAAATGGGCTATGGAAAATTCTCTCAGCCTGGCATTCCTGGAGGATCAACCCTAATCTTCAAGATCGAACTGTTTAGCATTGTTTAGTAAAGAGGAGTTTATAACGCCCATAAGAGACACTAATGGCCAAATAGCTATTTTGAACAGCCTCATATAAGGTGCGCCGGAATTAATAAAAAGCCGGGCGCTGAATGACTAAGGCCGAAATCCGAAAGCAACGTAGCTGCCTGCCATTACGACACACCACCATCTGCCACCTATTAAAGAGGGCTGCATCGTAGCAACGACGCAGCCCTCTTACTTTATCTAGATTGTTTTATATATTGTTCTCTGTAAACAATTATACAATACCCTGAGCCATCATAGCCTTAGCAACCTTCATGAAGCCAGCGATATTAGCACCCTTCACGTAGTTGATGTATTCGCCATCCTTACCGTGAGCAACGCACTGGTCGTGGATGTCACTCATGATCTGATGTAAGTGTTTGTCAACTTCTTCAGCTGTCCAGTAGATATGCATAGCATTCTGAGTCATTTCCAAACCAGAAGTAGCAACACCACCAGCATTAACAGCCTTACCCGGAGCAAACAACTGTTTGTGAGCAGTGAACAAATCAACAGCTTCAGCTGTACAACCCATGTTAGAAACTTCAGCAACACACAAAGTCTTGTTGTCGATCAATTTCTGAGCATCTTCTGCGTTCAACTCGTTCTGAGTAGCACAAGGAAGAGCGATGTCAACCTTCTGTTCCCAAGGTTTCTTACCAGCGAAGAATGTAGATCCAGGGAATTTGTCAGCGTAAGGAGCAACGATATCGTTACCTGAGTTACGCAATTCCAACATATAATCGATCTTTTCGCCAGAGATACCATTCGGATCGTAAACGTAACCGTCAGGACCAGAGATAGTAACAACCTTAGCACCTAATTGAGTAGCCTTTGTAACAGCACCCCAAGCAACGTTACCGAAACCAGAAACTGCAACAGTCTTACCCTTGATATCGATTCCGTGAGTATCCAACATCTGGTTAACGAAATACAAAGCACCGAAACCAGTTGCTTCCGGACGAAGGATAGAACCACCAAATTCGCGACCCTTACCTGTGAATGTACCTGTGTTTTCACGAGCCAACTTCTTGTACATACCGTACATGTAACCAACTTCGCGGCCACCAACACCTATATCACCTGCTGGGATATCACGGTCCGGACCTAAGTTGCGCCACAATTCAAGAATGAAAGCCTGGCAGAAACGCATGATTTCAGCATCACTCTTACCCTTAGGAGCGAAGTCAGAACCACCTTTACCACCACCCATAGGCAATGTAGTCAAAGCGTTTTTAAATGTCTGTTCAAAACCTAAGAACTTCAAGATTGACAAGTTTACTGACGGATGGAAACGAACACCACCTTTGTACGGGCCAATAGCGTTATTAAATTGTACGCGATAACCTAAGTTAACTTGGATTTCACCTTTATCATCAACCCAGGGCACACGGAATGTGAATATACGTTCTGGTTCAACCAATCTTTCGATGATCTTTGCTTTTTCGAATTCAGGATGCTGGTTGTATACTTCTTCGATTGACAACAACACCTCTTTCACTGCTTGCAAATATTCCTTTTCACCAGGATGTTTTGCTTCCAATGCTGATAAAATAACTTCAGTCTTCATAGAATATAAAAATCATTTATGGATAACAATGTGACAGCAAATGTAGGCATTTCTACGGATTGGCAATACTTTTCCATGACTTTTTATCATGAAAATATATGTTGTACAATATAAAATCACTGAAAATCGGAGAAAAGGGGTAAAATTTCCTTTTTTTTATGTATTTTTGGGAGAATAATTTTATGAAATCGCTCATAAACGGCATCCCGGATTCAAAAAACCGGTTCGCCAAAGGTTCCTTGTCCTTCTACATTAATCAGCACATATAATATATACCGGCTAATAAAATTACAATAATATGTTCAAAGAACGGAGGAGCGATTCCGTCCCAAATGGTTTACTTTTTTCGCTCTAATGAGTGATTTGGATTTAATGCCATTTGAACGATGTTTGAACAGCATTTAAATACCATTTAAATACCGCTCAAAAGCCTTTCAAAAAAAAGCTGCCGACCTTTTTCCAAAAAGGGTGCGCCCTTTTCTCAAAAAGGATGCGAGCTTTTCGGATAGATGCTATCCAATCAAAATCGTCAATCTATTTTGACGACATTCATTCTGCAATAGACATTATATATATATGTATTGCTTTTTCCTTCAAATAGGATTCCGGCCTGATACAAGATAACGTGCGCGTAGAAAAATCAAAGCCCTCTAACTTTCCCCGGGTTCTTCGAAATAAAATCTTTCCAACCGGAATACTGCTTCTCCGCCGTTGGCCGGCTACTCTGGAAATAATGACAGACAGCAGCCGCCAAACCATCTGTAGCATCCAGCTGAGGCAACATCGATTCCTTCGGAATGTGTAGAAAACGCTGCAGCATGCCTGCCACCTGCTCTTTTGAGGCAGATCCATTACCGGTGATCGACATCTTTATCTTCAGCGGAGCATATTCAAAAATGGGAATATCACGTTCCAATGCAGCCGCCATTGCCACACCTTGTGCGCGTCCCAACTTCAACATACTCTGCACATTCTTACCAAAGAAGGGTGCTTCAATCGCCAACTCATCCGGATGATACTGGTCTATCAGTCCCAATACACGGTCAAAAATCTTACGCAGACGCAGATAGTGATCTTCATATTTATTCAGTTGCAAAACGCCCATTGCCTCCAAGCGTGGCTTATTATTCTGCACGGCCAAGATGCCATATCCCATCACAATGGTTCCGGGGTCAATTCCTAATATAATACGTTCGCTAACGGCCATGTTTACAACTCCATTTCTTCTAACAAAGTAGCAAAGCCCACCAACTTTTGTCCGAAACGATGGGCCAGCATCTGCTGCATCTTTCTTCCCTCCCGATCGAGCCAATAATATAATGTATCCACATTCTTAACATGAAACTGCACAGAATAACTTTCGCCCTCATCCTCTGCCGCAGTCATAACGCGCATCAAACGGGGAGAATGTAAAAAGCCACTGGTCAAAACCTGAGGAATATAAGTTTCTTTCAGATAGGTTAAACACTCTTCTTTTATCTCTTTCTCTATATGAAATGTCGTATTATAAACTATCATCTGCTTTTTTCGTTCTATTTTTCAGACAAAGATAATAGTATTCTCAAAAAAAGCTTTATATTTGTCTCCGAAAAAGGAATGGGGCATTAGCTCATCTGGCTAGAGCGTTAGACTGGCAGTCTAAAGGTGATCGGTTCGAGTCCGATATGCTCCACTCATAAACTCCACTCTCAGGCAGAATATTGCACCCTCATCCGTGGGCGCATTTGATACAATCACAATACGATATTCCATATTGACTCTGCTATGTTTACGAGACATAGCCTCTCGTGATGACTCCTTTTGCCGTCTTACCCTTCATGCTAAGCTTTGTCCGCAACTTCAAGAAGTTTACAGAGATGACTCCAACGAAATGGATGGAAGAGAAACAAACTAAAGGTTATTGTATTTTATCATGGTTACCAATCATCGATAACGGGTAATAAATCCGTCTGAAATGACAGACGAATCCATTGGAATAGACCGACGAATCCGTCTCGGCCTAAATAGCCTATAAAATAAGGTTATAGGCTCTTTTTCAAGGGTCTATAGAGTTTTTGGAAAAAAACTATCATTTAGGTTCAATTGATTGGCATTCAATAGCCTAATGAGTTATGAAATGCAGTAGGTAATGATTTAG
>CAKVBA010000019.1 GCA_934725305.1 uncultured Parabacteroides sp.
CGCTAAATTACAACAAATATACCACATTAGCAATCAATAAGTTGCAAACGTTCAAAGTATTTTGCGACTATCCCTAATTTATTTGCCGGAATTGGGTAACTATTCCTTTCCAACGGAGTAGTTACTCCGTTCAAAATGGGTGCCTACCCAATCCGAACGGAGTACCCAATTTCAACGGAGTGTGTCCCTACTCATTTTTCAAGAGTTTTTACCTGCCTTAAAATGCTGTTTAAACACCGTTTTAATGCTGTTTTAATGCCGTTGAAAAAAAGATGCCGACCTTTTTCCAAAAAGGGTGCGCCCTTTTTCGGAAAAGGTGCCGACCTCTATTTCATTGTTGATGTTGTAAGTCGCAAGAATAATAAGTTATAGCATTGTACAGTCTCTTACCTCCTTCTTGCAAGATATTCGATGGCATAAACCGGCCAACGTGGTACTTTCCGTATATTTGTACGGACAGCAGGGATGTCGCACAGCAAAAAGAGGGCTGCAAGAGCCAGGACGAACCAAATAACATAGCCATATACTTGTTTTATTGTCACCATCATCATGGAGTGCAAGAAGTCATTCCCAATGTACTCACCGAAATCAAAGTGCGCCATGTCCAAATGGGTAAGAGTAAGTTGCTGCCCGTAACTCATCATATTTTCGTTCATAAAATGCGAGAAGATAGTGGTATAAATGCCATAACCGGCTGCTCCTGCCAAATACATATGCAGGATATTGAACACGAACAATCCCATGAAAAACTGTTCAAGACTGGGAACCGATTCGTCTAAAGCCCACATCAATGCGGGGGCAAGTATGGCGTAAGCAAAACCTCGCAAGAATATGGCAAGTCGGTACTGTTCGATATTGACATTCATGTCCAGCGTGAAGTACATCAACATACCATAGAACGCAATACTGATAAAAGCGATTCCGAAAAGTTTCCATATCTTCCATTTCCTGGCTTTCAGCCAATAGAGATCTAGTAGGATGCCGATGTACATACCGGGAAGTACCCACATATACTGCACCTCTTTGGTTATTTCTTCCAGCCGGATGACTTCACTGTAAAGTATCTCTTCCATTGTGTGTTCTGCACCGAAAGCAAGTTCGGCAAAGAAAGTAACAATGAGAATGGGAACAACGTTGCGACGTGTAAAAAGACTTAGTTCAACGTAAGGGTAACGGTAGTAGTGCAGACGGTAGAGCATGGTGCCGAAAAGCACAATGGCAACACCTATCAGAAGACGAATACGGAGAGTGTCTAACCACATGAAATAGTCGCCATACACCACGATGTACGACACCACCAGCATTAGCCCACAGATGAGTAATGCCCCTTGAAAGTCAATACCCTTAAGTGATAGCCGCTGAGGCATGGGACAGAACGGGTGGCAGAAGACGGTTTGCGTGAGCAGCACGAACAACATGGTGCCTATTGTAAAGACGTGCATCATCTGCCAGGTAAAATGATGACCGAACCAGGCTGCAAGCCATCCACTACCTTCAATCGCTGTGAGCAGGATAATGTGGAGTACGGGAAAGAAAACTGCAAAATCACGCCGGGGAGTAATCCAAAGCTGGATGTTACTCATACACTCGAACGTTCCTTGTATCTTGGCCATTCCGGCAATGAAACAAGCCACCGCGAGTACAGGTATCGACTGGCAATACATTGTCAACACATTGCATACGCCAAGAACAATGGCAGAACAGCAAAGCAACTGCTGGTTGGTGAAACGAAACTTCATGCGGAAGAGCATAGGGAAATACACAGCCATGCCTGCAAGGGTGGCATAAAGCAGGAAAAGTACGTCCTCAATCATGAAGTTGGTGCTACCACGGATGCCATCCAGTGCACCGAGGTAAACACCTCCGCTGAACTGAAAGCAAAGGGCGGTCAGCACGTACAGCCAAGGCTGGATGCGACGAGGCACCCACACTTTCATCATCGGCATGGAAAAGTCCTTGTTTGGAGAAGGACCGCCGGCACTCTTCATAAAAAATTCTGTTAATTGTCCCATCACACATTACTCCTTAACGATACATTCTACATTATAACCTCCCTTTAGCCTGGCAACATCACGGCTCGGATCGAGCTTGATGCGAACGGTAACACGTTGTTCAACCTTCACAAAATTGCCAGTGGCATTGTCGATGGGAATAAGAGAGAAGGCACTGCCGGTAGCATCAGAGATGCGTTCCACTGTACCTGTATACTCCACACCCGGAATGGCATCAGCTGTAATCTCCACCTTATTGCCCACCTTGATATGCGATAACTGACTTTCCTTGTAGTTCGCCTCAATCCAACGTTCATCCTTGTCAACGATACTTACCAGTGTCTGACCCGGATTGACAAGCTGCCCTGCATGAATTTCCTTCTTACCGACAGTACCGTCGCAAGTAGCAATGATATAGCAATAAGAAAGATTTAAGCGAGCAAGATCAACCGCACGACGGGCCAGTTCTATACCCTGCTCCGAAGCAGAAAGATGATGTCCCTGCTCGGTTACAACAGCCGACTGCATTTGGCGTGAACGAACCGCCTGCTCATAGGCCGCCTTGGCACTCAGATAAGTCGTATGTACCTTGTCATACTGTTGTGGGGTGACGGCATCTTGGCTGAGAAGGTTTTTGAAACGGTTATCTTCTCGCATGGCATTCTCCATCTGTGCACGTGCCGATTCGATGCCTGCCTCTGTAACGGTCATGCTTGTTTTGGTGGTAACGATGCTGCTTGCTGTTCCCTTCGAGCCCTGTTCTGCACGGAGAAGATCTGTTTCGGTCTGGGCCAGCCGCAGGCGGAATTCTGCATCCTCAATGATAACGAGTGTGTCTCCCTTCTTTACCTGCTGAAAATCGGTAAAGCGTACCTCTCGGATAAAACCTTGTACACGGCTACTCTGAGGCACGATATTCTGACGAACACGGGCATTGTCGGTAAATTCTCCACTGCCGAAGTGCATAAACTGACTGACCACATAAACTGCTCCGCCCAAAAGGCAAAATACAATGAGTGCATTGTATAAATAAACATATATCTTGTTCTTTTCCATTATTATAAAGTATTTGTTACGTATTTGAGTTTATAGAAATTATAAAGTATGCCGATACGGGCATTGACCAGTGCCATTTCGGCAGAGAGTTTCATGTTGGAGGCATCAACCATATCAGTAAGGAGTGCAAGATCATTCTGATAGCGATTTTGCACCACGGAGTAATTCTGATGGGCAAGTTCTACCTGCTTCTGCTGTGTCTTCACCTCGGTGTAGGATGTCAGCAGGTTGGTGTAGCTTGTCTGTACGCCATTCTCCACCTCCTCACGTGCCAAGGAGAGTGCTTCCTGTGACTGCTGGCGTTCGATACGTGCCTTGCGGATATTGTGTTTATTCTTCCAAACACTGCCAAGACTGAATTTTACGCCTATCCCGACAAACCACACATTTACATTGCAATCTTTCGGAATGAGGTCTTGCGTATAAGGTCCATAGAGCTGATTCTCTGCCACAACAGCTACCGAAGGCAATGATTCTGCTTTGACCTGCTTCACTTTCTGTTCCGCAAGATTTGTGGCAACTGTTGCCTGACGGATGCCAAGGTTGTTGTCTGCTGCTGTCTGTTGCCATGTTTCTTGGGCAGCGATTGCCGAGAGCGCATTTATTTCGGTGTCAAGTTCATTTTTATCGGGGGCTATAACCGTCTGCTCCGGTAAATGAAGTGTTGTGACCAACTGATGATTGATCACGGTAAAAGCATCGGTGAGCTTTGTCAGCGTGAGCTCGAGATTCTGTAGCTGAAATTCATAGCGTGTGATGTCGTTCTGCAGAACCGTTCCTTCCACACGACGGGCTTTCATTTGCTCAATCTCCTTCTGCGTCAGTGCAATATTCTGGCGAACCACCTCTATCTGATTGTCTAGCTTGCAGAGGTCAAGATAATAACCCGTCAACAAGAAACGTACCTCTTGACGGTTCTTCTCTACATCAAGTTCAGCCATTTCCTTACCCAATTCCGCCATTCGGATACCCGAACGGATAGCACCACCGGCATACACAACCTGCGACACTTGAGCCGTAAAACTGTTTCCCCAGTGAGGAGTATCCTGCTTACCGTTTGCCACGGGAACAGCTCCCATACCCGGCACAATGTAATCAGTCGTTCCATTGGTCGAAAAGCCTCGCGACAGCATGAATGCGTTGCCCGTATAACTGCCCTGAAGGCTCAAATCCACACTTGGCAGTAAAGCCGATTTGGCTGCTGCCACCCCTTCATTGGCTGCTCGCAGAGCTGTCTCACTTACTTTTACCTTCTGACTTTGTTGGTCAGCAAGGAGGTAAAGTGTTGTGAGAGTCATTGTCTGTACAGTCCTCTCTTGCGCACATATAGGCACAGAAAAAGCGTCTTTGGCTATCAATGCAATAGCCAAAGAGGAATAAGCCATAAATTTGTTCATGAAATAAAAATTGATATGTTGTTGTTCATTATTTTTCCCTTTAGCGTTAACTATAAGCTGTTAACCATTGCTCATTCCCTTGGAAATACTAATAATGAACTAAGAGTTCGGACAGTATAGAATCTGTCACAATGCGCTACTAACGGCTACATCAGGGAATATAAAAAAGATGAAAGCCGAAATTCGAGCACTATTGATTAAGAAATCCAATGCAAAAATACAAATAAAATTCCCATTCTAACCCAACTTTAACGCGGCAAAGAAAAGTACAGCCTTTTTTTTACGTGAAACTCATCCTAAATCATTGATATCTAAATCATGGTTTTCTGTTGGAAATCTTCCATGTCGGACATAGGTTGTGCAGGGGCCGTATTTGTGCTTAAATCCTGTGCTTACGCTATCGGCATAACTGTTAGCTTCGATATGGGTGAAGCCATTATTTGCAGATGGGGGAAATGTTACTTTTAGCCATAACCTATTGGGTATTAGGGCTTGTAAGCATAAAAAAAGGTCTTAAACGAATGTTTAAAACCCTCTTTGATTGGTGATCCGCCTGGGGTTCGAACCCAGGACCCCATCCTTAAAAGGGATGTGCTCTACCTGCTGAGCTAGCGAATCATCCGATGCGTTACTTCTGTAATGCGAGTGCAAAGGTATAGTATTGTTTGTTACCGTCCAAATATTTGGACGGTTTTTTGTGATAAATATTTGGCACTGTTTTGTAATATACTTGTTATCAGATTAATAGTAAAAATATTTTTTACGTAGAAACGAGTGTTGTAATAGACGTTGCTTATCCGTTGGTGAGATTGAGCGGGCATCTATTCAACTTTGTTATGGCAGCAGTTCTGATTTCTGCAATCTTTGTGCTAACAAGAATCGTAATCTAATGACCGATTTGGGGTAAAATGACTTTGACACAAAAGTGTATTTTTAGATAAGAGGCAGGAAAATTACACTTTTGTGTATGTGAAAAGAATAAGGTGATACAAGAATATTTGATTTGCTGACTTTGGAGAAAAAGGATTCTTTTCGAACGACATTCAAACACTGTTCGAACACCGTTCGAAAAAGGGAGGGTAGGGACTTTTGGGGAAAAGTCTATAGGGTCTTTGGGAAAGCAGGAATCTCTTCTATATATATTAATGTATAGGAAAATATTTATGGCAGCATTAAATCCAAATCAGTCATTAGAGCGAAAAAGTAAAACAGCTGAATATTTTTATTCTTTCCAACTCTTGTCTGCACTTCTTTTGGCATCTTGCTTCCTCCGTTTTCAGCGCTGCCATTGCAATCTGCTCAAAACAAGCACCAACAAAAATCGTAATCTAATGCCCGAATTGGGTTAAAGATTGCCCTCGTCATTGTGCTGATTGGTCAGAAGTAGAAAATCAGAAAGCTATCTGTGCCGGCTCCCGGATACAAGGGATCAGACTATCGTGTGTTTGCCTCAAGGAGATAGTGTATCGGCTGGTGATTTGAATCAGTCGGGTGGACCGAAGACCTGCGCTGATAAATTTATACCTCAAATAATGCTAAATGCCCTATTTTGTCAGTTAACAATTGGAGGGATGGACTGTTTGTGTTATTTGTAGATTATTTATGATAAAACAGATGAATTTGATTGAGTAAAGTGATAGTAATCTGTTTATCTATGGTGATGTGGAATATTTACCTAACAAAATGATATTTGAAAAGCCCCGGAGTTTAGTTAAAACTATGGGAGAACTTTCATTGTGTTATCGAAAGCTGTTATCTAACATTCTTTTTGAGAGGTAAATTTAACTGGATAAGTTTTGAAAAGTAAATAAAAAGTCCGACTTTTGTTCCATGATAAATCAGCCGCTAGCCGAGAGATTGCGCCCAAGGACATTGGAGCAGTATATTGGGCAGAAACACCTGGTCGGTGCGAATGCTGTGCTACGAAAAATGATTGAGGCCGGTCGGGTTCCCTCCTTTATATTATGGGGACCTCCCGGAGTTGGTAAGACTACATTGGCGCAAATCATAGCCAATAAATTGGAAGCTCCGTTCTATACGCTCAGTGCGATTAGTTCAGGAGTTAAAGATGTGCGAGATGTAATTGAGAAGGCCAAAAGTAATCAGTTTTTCAATACTGTGTCACCCATCTTGTTTATAGATGAGATACACCGTTTTAGTAAGTCGCAGCAAGATTCGTTGTTGAATGCCGTGGAAACAGGTGTGGTGACGTTGATCGGAGCAACGACGGAAAATCCCTCTTTTGAGGTGATTCTTCCTTTGTTGTCGAGATGTCAGGTTTATGTTCTGAAGCCGTTAAGTAAGAATGACTTGATGGAGTTGCTTCAAAGAGCATTGACAGAAGATGTGCTTCTGAAAGAGAAAAAGGTGAAGCTGACAGAGACAGATGCTCTGTTTCGCTATTCTGGAGGAGATGCACGGAAGTTGTTGAATATATTAGAGCTGATGGTCGCGCCTGAAGAGTCGGGCGAGGTAGAAATTACAGATGCCAAAGTGGTAGAGCGCCTACAGGAGAATCCGGCAGCGTATGATAAAGGCGGTGAAATGCATTACGATATTATATCTGCTTTTATCAAGTCGATTCGAGGCAGTGATCCTGATGGAGCTATCTATTGGTTGGCACGAATGGTTGCCGGTGGTGAAGATCCGGAGTTTATTGCTCGCAGGCTCGTAATCTCGGCATCTGAAGATATCGGATTAGCGAATCCGAATGCACTTTTACTGGCTAATGCATGTTTTGATGCGTTGAAGAAGATAGGATGGCCCGAAGGTCGCATTATCCTGGCCGAGACAACGGTTTATCTGGCATGTAGTCCCAAGAGTAATTCGGCCTATAAGGCGATTAATGATGCGTTGGACTTGGTGGCGCGAACGGGTAATCTGCCGGTTCCGCTTCATTTGCGAAATGCTCCGACTCAGTTGATGGCTGAGCTGAATTATGGGAAAGAGTATAAGTATGCACATGATTTTGAAAATCATTTTGTCAAACAAGAGTATTTGCCGAAAGAGTTGCTGAAAGAGCGTTTGTGGGTGGGACAGGAAAACCCAGCCGAACATAAGCTGATTGATCAGATGCGAAGGCTTTGGGGCGATCGGTATTGAGAGACAAAATAAATAATAATAAAAATGAGAGACATAGCAAGAGAAGAGCTTTAATGGGGTAATGCTCTTGCTTAACATAAATAATAATCTTAAAAAATAACAATGGTATGAAGAAACACAATTTTTATGCAGGTCCTTCTATCTTGAGCGAGTATACAATTAAAAATACAGAAGCTGCGATAGAAAATTTTGCGGGTATGGGATTATCACTTCTTGAAATTTCTCACAGAAGTAAAGAGTTTGTAGCCGTGAATGACGAAGCACGTGCGTTGATTAAAGAACTGTTGGATGTTCCTGCTGGCTACGAAGTAGTGTTTGTAGGTGGTGGTGCTAGCTTGCAATTCTGTATGGCTCCGTACAACCTGTTGAATAAGAAAGCTTCTTACTTGGATACTGGTACTTGGTCTTCAAATGCTATCAAGGAAGCTAAATTGTTCGGTGAAGTTGAAGTTGTAGCATCTTCTAAAGATAAGAACTATACATACATCCCTAAAGATTTCACAATCGCTGACGATTCTGAATATTTCCACTATACATCTAATAACACTATTTACGGTACTGAAACTCGTAAGGATCCGGATGTAAAACAGCGTTTGATCTGTGATATGTCATCTGATATCTTCTCTCGTCCGGTTGACGTTTCTAAGTATGACTTGATCTATGCTGGTGCTCAGAAGAACTTGGCTCCTGCTGGTGTTACTTTGGCAATTGTACGCGTTGACGCTTTGGGTCATGTTGATCGTCAGATTCCTACAATGTTGAACTATATGACTCACATTAAGAAAGATTCTATGTTCAATACTCCTCCTGTATTGCCTATCTACTCTGCATTGCAGACTTTGAAATGGTATAAAGAACAGGGTGGTGTTGCAGCTATGGAAAAACATGATCTTGAAAAAGCTGCTATCTTGTACGATGAAATCGACCGCAATAAATTGTTTAGAGGTACTGTTGCAACAGAAGACCGTTCTATCATGAACGTTTGCTTCGTTATGAACGACGAATATAAAGATTTGGAAGAAGAATTCAGCAAATTCGCTGTTGCTAACGGTATGGTTGGTATCAAGGGTCACCGTTCAGTAGGTGGTTTCCGTGCTTCTTTGTATAACGCACTTCCTAAGAGTAGCGTTGAAGCATTGGTAGCTTGTATGAAGGATTTTGAAAGACAGCATTAATTATTTAAACGTGTAGAATTATGGCAAAGATATTAGTTGCAACAGAAAAGCCTTTTGCTGCCGTTGCTGTGAAAGGCATCCGTGAAGTAGTAGAAGGAGCAGGTATGGAACTTGCTTTGTTAGAAAAATATACAGATAAAGCACAGTTGTTGGAAGCTGTAGCAGACGCAGACGCTTTGATTATCCGTAGTGATAAAATTGATAACGAAGTGTTTGATGCTGCAAAGAGCCTGAAGATCGTTGTTCGTGCCGGTGCTGGTTATGACAATGTTGATTTGGCTGCTGCTACTGCACACAATGTATGTGTAATGAATACTCCGGGTCAGAACTCAAACGCTGTTGCTGAATTGGTATTCGGTTTGATGGTTTTTGCTGTTCGTAACTTCTATGCTGGTACTTCTGGTTCTGAATTGAAGGGCAAGAAATTGGGTATCTTGGCTTATGGTAATGTTGGTCGCAATGTGGCTCGCATCGCTAAGGGCTTTGGTATGGAAATCTGTGCATTTGATGCATTCTGTCCGGCTTCTGCTATCGAAGCAGACGGTGTTAAGGCTGTTGCTTCAACTGCTGACTTGTTCAAAGAATGTCAGATCGTTTCTTTGCACATCCCGGCAACTGCTGAAACTAAGGGTTCTATCAATTTCGAATTGATGAACTCTATGCCTAAGGGTGCTATCGTTGTCAATACAGCTCGTAAGGAAGTTATGGATGAAGCTGGCGTTGCTCAGATGTTCGAAGCTCGTCCTGATTTCAAATATGTAACAGACATTATGCCTGCAAGCCATGCTGAATGGGTTGAGCATTATGCAGGTCGTTACTTCAGTACACCGAAGAAGATGGGTGCTCAGACAGCTGAAGCTAATATCAATGCTGGTATTGCTGCTGCTAAGCAGATCGTTGACTTCTTGGTAAATGGTAACGAAAAGTTCCGTGTTAACAAATAATTTAGAACTGAAGCATCATGGCAATTATAAAACCGTTTAAGGGAATCCGTCCTCCGAAAGATTTGATCGAAGAGGTTGCATCACGTCCTTATGATGTGTTGAACTCTGAAGAGGCTCGTGAAGAGGCTAAAGGCAATGAGAAATCATTGTATCATATCATCAAGCCTGAAATCGACTTTCCGGTAGGTACAGATGAACACGATCCTGCAGTGTATGAAAAAGCTGCTGCTAACTTCCAGATGTTCCAGGATAAGGGTTGGTTGGTACAGGACGACAAAGAACAGTACTATGTGTATGCTCAGACTATGAATGGTCATACTCAGTATGGTTTGGTTGTTTGTGCCTATGTGGAAGATTACATGAATGGTGTAATCAAGAAACATGAGCTGACTCGCCGCGACAAGGAAGAAGACCGTATGAAACACGTGCGTGTAAACAACGCAAATATTGAACCGGTATTCTTTGCTTATCCCGACAATGCTGAATTGGATAAGATTGTAGCTAAATATACAGCTCGCAAACCTGAATATGATTTCGTTGCTGCTTTGGATGGTTTCGGTCATACATTCTGGGTAATTGATGAAAAGGAAGACATCGACCGTATCACTGAGTTGTTTGGTCAAATGCCGGCTCTTTACATCGCAGATGGTCACCACCGTTCAGCTGCTGCTGCTTTGGTAGGTGCAGAAAAGGCTAAACAGAATCCTAATCATAAGGGTGACGAAGAATATAACTACTTCATGGCTGTTTGCTTCCCGGCTAACCAGTTGACAATTATCGACTACAACCGTGTAGTTAGAGATTTGAATGGTTTGTCAGAAGAAGAATTCTTGGCTAAGTTGAGTAAGAACTTTGTTGTCGAAGAAAAGGGTGAAGATATCTACAAACCTAACAAGTTGCATAACTTCTCTCTGTATCTGGGTGGCAAATGGTATTCTTTGACTGCTAAGGAAGGTACTTACGACGATCACGATCCTATCGGTGTATTGGACGTAACCATCTCTTCTAACTTGATTTTGGATGAAATCTTAGGCATTAAGGATCTCCGCTCTGACAAGCGTATCGACTTCGTTGGTGGTATCCGTGGCTTAGGAGAACTGAAACGTCGTGTGGATAGTGGTGAGATGAAGGTTGCTTTGGCTCTTTATCCTGTAACGATGAAACAGTTGATGGATATTGCTGATACTGGTAATATCATGCCTCCGAAGACAACTTGGTTTGAACCGAAGTTGCGTTCAGGTCTGGTAATTCATAAATTGGTATAAGACAAATTCCTCGTGCTTGCAACTTAGTTTGCAAGCACGAATGATTTAAGAAATAGTTGTATATGAAAGGGCTGCATCAAAAGGTTATTTTGATGCAGCCTTTTTTATTGTACGCCAGGCTTAATGAAATGTCGGACACAAAAGACGAGCTGATAGAGTTTACTGATTGCTCGAAGCAACACTAATAAGGAAGGTGCTAATGGCTGATATTGAGGAAAGGATTTACTTTTAGCATACTAAAAGGGCTGCATCAAAACCAACTATTTTGACACAGCCCTTTATATTCAGTGACAGATTGTATTTTATTGAATACCTCTTTCTCTAAGACGTTCTTGCCATCTCCAGGCCGATTTCAAAGTGTCAGCCAGTGTTTCTTTCGCTGTCCAGCCAAGTACCTTGTTGGCACGTTCCGGATTAGCCCACACTTGTTCGATATCTCCTTCACGACGGCCCACAATCTTGTGCGGAACCTTCACACCGGTAGCCTCTTCAAATGTGTTGATCAGTTCCAATACGCTAACACCATTACCAGTACCCAAGTTGAATACCTCTACAGCCTCGTCAGATTTGTTCTGCAACATTCTATCCATGGCAATAACATGAGCCTTAGCCAGATCGACCACATTGATATAGTCGCGGATACAAGAACCGTCAGGAGTGTTGTAATCGTCACCGAATACGCTCAACTCTTTGCGGATGCCCATGGCTGTCTGAGTCAGATAAGGAATCAGATTCTGAGGAACACCATTAGGTAGTTCACCAATCTCGGCAGACGGGTGAGCTCCAATCGGGTTGAAGTAGCGGAGCAGGATACTCTTGAACGGAGCACCGGAATGAATAGTATCACGAATAATCTCTTCATTGATCTGTTTTGTGTTGCCATAGGGAGACATTGCCGGTTTGATCGGAGCCTCTTCTGTGACAGGAAGATTTTCCGCATCAGGCTGTCCATAGACAGTACAAGACGAAGAGAATACAATACCTTCGATGCCAAATTCAGGCATCAGCTCCAATAGATTCAACAACGTAACAATGTTGTTGCGGTAATATTTCAGCGGCTGCTGTACAGATTCGCCAACCGCTTTGCTGGCTGCAAAAAGGATGATACCTTTGATGCCCGGATGTGCTTCCAGAGCTTTGCGAGTACCCTCTTTATCTTTCAAGTCAAGCTGGACGAAAGCCGGACGGACGCCGGTAATCTTTTCAATGCCATCTAATACTTCGATGTTTGAGTTAGACAAGTCGTCAATGATGACAACTTCGTAACCTGCATTCTGTAGTTCAACTGTGGTATGTGAGCCGATATAACCCGTTCCTCCAGCTACTAAAATCTTCTGTTTCATTCCAATGATATTATAGAATTAAGTGATAATGTTTATACGATACCCGAGAATCCCATGAAAGCCATAGCCAGCAGACCGGCGGTAATCAGGGCAATAGGAGTGCCTTTCAGACCTTCGGGTATGTGTGTCATAGCCAACTGTTCGCGGATGCCGGCAAAGATAACCAATGCTAAGGCAAAACCAATGGCAGTTGAGATAGCAAATACAACAGATTGCAACAGGTTATATTCTTTCTGGATTACCAAGATAGCTACACCCAAGATACAGCAGTTGGTTGTGATCAGCGGAAGAAACACACCCAAAGCCTGATAAAGAGCAGGAGAAACCTTTTTCAGGATAATCTCTACCATCTGTACTAAAGCTGCAATAATCAGGATGAAGCTGATGGTCTGCATAAAGCCCAAGCCAAATGTATCCAATACATATTTCTGAACCAAGAAGGTTACAATGGTCGCAATTGTCAATACGAATGTTACGGCAGCGCCCATACCTGCGGCTGTCTCCACTTTCTTAGATACACCTAAAAAGGGACAGATTCCTAAAAACTGTGCCAGTACTACGTTATTTACGAATACAGCGGCAATAAAAATCAGTATATATTCCATATCTTTCGTATTTTAAGATCATGCTTTACGCAATTTGTTAACAATGGCAATCAGGTAACCTAATACGATGAACGCACCTGGAGCCAAGACGAAAATCAGTGAGCCATACTGTTCGGGCATCAATGTAATACCAAAGAACTTACCAGTTCCCAGCAGTTCGCGAACAGCTCCCAGTAGTGTCAATGCCATTGTGAAGCCCAAACCAATGCCCAAACCATCGAAAGCTGATGCAATGATTCCATTCTTGGCAGCGAAGGCTTCGGCACGACCCAGCACGATACAGTTTACAACAATCAGCGGGATAAACAGGCCTAAGCTGGCATACAGAGCAGGCACGAAAGCCTCCATACACATCTGCACTACGGTTACGAATGTTGCAATCACGACGATGTAGGCCGGGATACGCACCATGTCAGGAATCAGGTTCTTCAGGGCTGAGATTACCATATTAGAACAAACCAGAACAAATGCGGTGGCCAAGCCCATACTCATACCGTTCAGAGCTGAAGAAGTGGTACCCAATGTGGGACACATACCCAACAGAAGCACAAACGTTGGGTTCTCTTTGATAAGGCCGTTGATCAATATTTTCAGATTATTCATGGTTGTTTCCTCCTTCTTTTGCGTTAGTAGTTGCTCCGCTCATAGCATCCGTGCCGCTATAGGCACTGTAGGCGCGATTGATAGCATCCAGGAATGCACGGCTTGAGATAGTTGCTGCGGTGATGGCATCTACCGAACCACCATCTTTAGATACCTTCAGCGGACCGGCAGACAAATCTTTGCCTAAAACGCTGCGTGAGCCTTCCATACGGAACCATTCCTGCATCTTGGCACCCAGACCCGGAGTTTCGGCATGCTGCAATACAGAGTAGTTATACAGTTTGCCGGTTGTGTCGAATCCGACAATCACTTTAATCTCGCCGCTAAAGCCCTTCTTGGTATTGCTCTCGACAGCAGCTCCAACAAGTTTGTTGTCCTTCTTTGCCGGATAGATCTTGACTGAATCACCTTCGGCGATGGCTGTCATAAAAGCCTCTTCCGTGGGATTGTTGTCAAATTCAGGAACCACTTCGCGGATTGCATTCTGCAAAGCTTCTGCTTTGGATGCAGCGATAGGATCGGCAGTAAGGATATTTACTTCGGCCAGGATAGCTCCGGCAACTACACAGATAGTTGTCAGAGACAGGAACATATTTGGTAATGTTGATTTTAATTTTGCCATGTTTATTTTCCTCCGAAATGTTTAGGTTTAACATAGCTGTTGATCAGCGGAGTGAAGGCATTCATGATCAGGATAGCAAAAGACATACCTTCAGGATATGAACCGAACAGACGGATCACAGTTGTCAGCACGCCAATACCGACACCATAGATCAACATACCTTTTTTAGTCAACGGTGATGTTACATAGTCGGTTGCCATGAAGATTGCACCCAACATCAAACCACCAGATACCATGTGTATGAACGGATCGGCATACACAGCCGGATTGATCAGGTGCATGATTCCTGTAAATACAAACACTGTGCCCAGGATGGATACCGGAATGTACCAGGCAATGATCTTTTTCCACAACATATAGGCCAAGCCAAGCAGCAACGCCATGGCATTCACTTCGCCCAAGCTTCCGCTTATTTCACCTATAAACATATCGTACAGTGTAGGAAGTTTGTCTAAGGCACCTTCGTTTATCAGCGACAACACGGTAGCGCCGGTTGTTGCGTCGGTATAGGATGTCATCTGTCCCACGACAGGCCAGGATGTCATCTGTCCCGGGAAGGAGATCAGCAGGAACACACGGCCCACCAAGGCCGGGTTAAAAATATTGTTACCCAAGCCGCCGAATGACATCTTTCCGATGCCGATAGCAGCCAGAGCACCGATGATGGTAATCCAGATAGGCAGGTTTGATGGCAAGTTGAATGCCAGCAAAACACCGGTAAGGATAGCCGAACCGTCACAGATGGTTGGCTCTTTCTTCATCAGGAATTTCTGAATCAGATATTCAAACAGCACACAAGAAGCGACTGATGTTATCGTAACAATCAGTGCACCCAGTCCGAAGACATTGAGTGATACTAAGAAAGCCGGAATCAGGGCAATCAGTACACCATACATATTTTTGCTGATGCTGTCGCCACTGTGGATGTGGGGCGACGGAGATACGTATAAATAATTTTCCATATTGCTCTTGTTTTATGACTTTCTTGAACGAATAATTCCCATCACTTTGGCTTTGCCTACACGAATATGGTCCAACAACGGACGGTTGGCCGGGCAGGTAAAGCTACATGAACCACACTCGATACAATCTTGGATATGGTCTTCTTCGGCCAGATCCCATTTCTTAAAGACTGTTGAACGCATCAAGAAGGCCGGGTTCAATCCCATCGGACATACACTCACACACTTACCGCAGCGGATACAGTCTCGCATCGGTTTACGTACCGCTTCTTCATTCTTCAGCAGCAACACACCCGAGCTACCTTTTGTTACCGGAACTTCGGGACTGATCAGGGCTTTACCCATCATCGGGCCACCACCGATAATCTTACCTGTATCTTCCGGAATACCTCCGGCTGCATCAATCAACACCTGAATAGGCGTACCGATACGTGCCAGGAAGTTTGAAGGATTGGCAACCGCTTTACCCGTTACTGTAACGACACGTTCAACCAACGGTTTGTTCTTCTGTACAGCTTCATAGACGGCATAGGCTGTTCCCACGTTCTGAACTACGGCACCTGTAGAGATAGGCAGCGCTCCACTCTTCACCTGACGGCGGATAACAGCATCGATCAGCTGTTTTTCACCACCCTGCGGATACTGCACCTTCAACGGCATCACTTCGATACCCGGATAAGAAGCAGCTAACTTCTGCATGTGTGCAATAGCATCCGGCTTGTTGTTTTCGATACCGATCACAGCCTTGTTCACGCTTACGGCCTTCATCAATAACGAGACGCCCACTAAGATCTGTTCGCCTTTTTCCATCATCAACGAGTGGTCCGAAGTCAGATAGGGTTCGCATTCTACCGCATTGATGATAACGATCTCGGCCTTGTTTCCTGGAGGAGGCATCAACTTCACCTGAGTTGGGAAAGTAGCACCGCCCAAACCCACTACGCCGGCAGCGGCAATCTTGTCGATAATCTCTTTAGCAGAAAGAGTACACTCTTTGACCAGCGTTTCGCTGCGGTCGATAGACTCTTCCCATTCGTCACCTTCTACATCTATATAGATAGCAGGACGCTTATATCCGCTTGCGTCGAGAGCGTTGTCAATTTTGTTTACTTTGCCGGAAACCGACGAGTGGATATTTGCTGATACAAAACCTCCGGCTTTGGCCAGGAGAGTTCCCACTTTAACTTCGTCGCCTTTCTTCACCACGGCAACAGCTGGTGCACCAATATGCTGGCCCAGGGGAATGACCACCTGCTTAGGCGCAGCAATTGCGGTAATCTTTTTACCGGCAGACAGTTTATTCTCGGGTGGATGGATACCGCCGATTCGAAATGTCCTTAGCATACGATTATGTTTTATTTTTGGTTTGTTTGTTCTTTTACTTCTTCAGCCTTTGCAGCAGGTGCTGCTTTCGGAGTTGCTGTTGCAGCAGGTCTGATTGTCTCTGCATTCAGTGTGGGTGCAGCTTCCTTGCGAGGAGGGAAGTTGACTGCATGGATTGCTCCGGTTGGACATACTGCTTCACATTTGCGACACATGCGGCACTTGGTATAGTCGATGTAGGCAACATTGTTTGTAATAGTGATAGCCTCAAACGGACACTCTTTAGCACATTTGCCACAGCCGATACAAGCGTTGGCACAAGCCTTACGGGCCACAGCTCCTTTATCTTTGTTGACACAGCTGACGAATACGCGGCGTGACTTCGGCCCCTTCTTACGCAGTTCGATGATTCCCTTCGGACAAGCCTTTACGCAGGCACCGCACGAAGTACATTTGTCTTCATCCACTTCGGCCAGACCGGTTGTCGGATTGATGTGAATCGCATCAAAGTTACAAGCCTGTACACAGTCGCCATAACCCAAGCAGCCATAGGTACAGTTTGTCTCACCACCATATAGCGTAGAGGCGATGGCACAGCTCTTTGTTCCGTCAAAGTGGTTTGTGCGCGGGCGAGCCTCGCAGCTACCGTTACAACGAACAACAGCAACCATCGGTTCAGCCGAGGTAGCCTCTTTTCCTAAGATAGTAGCAACTTTAGCCATAACAGGTGCTCCACCTACCGGGCACAACATGCCGTCAAGTGAATCAGCTTTTACACATGCACTGGCAAAACCTCCACAACCCGGGTAGCCACAGCCACCGCAGTTTGCTCCGGGTAATACTTCCTGTACCTGTGCGATACGAGGATCTTCGTACACTTCAAACTTTTTGGACGCGGCGTATAGAAATACAGCCCCGATAGCTCCAATTGCTCCCAATGAAATAATGGCAATTACAATCATGATATTTATATCAATTTAGTTTTTTCAATGTGAATGTAAAACGCTTCTTTAGTTTTTCGCGCAGTCTATAAAGCACATAATAATATGCTGATAGAAGAATTAATCCGGCCAGTCCGCTGAAGGTCTCGTTCCAGTTGTTGATATTGCCTGCAATGATAGCGGCCAGAACAATAAGCAGGGGCAAGACGAACGCTAACCAAACAGCCTGCAACCCTAAGGAGGTTGTTCCGCAGATGACTACTTGTTCGTTGACATGATAGTTTCCACTGCTGTCGGTTATTTCTATAATCTTCTCTTTTTGTTCGGAGGCTGAACAGATCGATTGCGCATGGCATCCTGAACATGCCGATTGTTGCACGATTTTGACATAAACCGTGTCTCCCTCTATGCGTTCGACAATACCATTATGATTTATACTTTCACTCATATTTGTAATCTCGACATTGCAAAATTGAGACAAAAATACATATTATTTATCTATTATATTACTATAATAGGATTTTATTTTTCTTCTTTGATGATTTAACCTAATTTGATCTTTGGATTTCAAGGTTTAAATATTCGGTGCGTCGGAATAGGTGAAAAGTAGCGTAGCAGTTCGTAATTATGGCATACTGTCTTTTCTCAAGAGTTTTTACCTGTCTTTTAGAATGCAGTTTGAACATGGTTCGAACGCCGTTCGAATACCGTTCGGAAAAAGATGCCGACCTCTTTCCAAAAAGGGTGCACCCTTTTCTAACAGAGATGCTATCCTATCCGAACGGAAGCATCAATCATTAGACTGCACTAATTCTGCTAACGGGTTACCATTTGTAGTTAAAACCGAAGCTCAACAGCTCGTTGATTTGCAGATGGCTGTTGAAATCTTCATCCTTGGCCACACCATCATCATAGCGCATTTGCAAAGAGATGTTTGTAGAGAAGAAGCGGCTCCACGCAAACACGAAGCGGTTTTCCCATTCGCCTTCAATACGATGATAACTGGTGTTGTATTTGAAGCGTGAATACCAGCTGATGTCACGATTGACCTGGAAGTCGAGCACGGCATTAACCGTTGAACCCAGCTGGCTCTCCTTGGTTGGATAGCTGTTGGTAGCTTCGTCCAGCTTGAAGTGTTTGCTCAGTTTAATGTCTTTATCGACAGTCTGTCTGAACTTGAATGAAATCGGGTCAATATTGACATTGAATTCCAATTTCTTATGTTTGTTCTTGGCAAACTTCTTGGTCAGGTCATACTGCAAACCGAGGCCGACTTCGATTGTGTAGGGCGACAGAAGACCAGACTGTTTCACGTTGGAATTCTCTTCGTAGCTACTGAGCAGCTGAGTTCTGAATTCCATATTCAGTGTATAGTACCATTTCGAGAAGGCCTTGTAACCGAAGTTACTTCTGAGGCGGAACACATCATCGCTCACCTTGTAGTTGCGCAGGGTGTCGTTGGGCGAAGTATATACATTATTCTTCAGCTCCAGCTCGTTGGTGAATTTGATACGGTCTTTCTCGAAGTTATATTGCATAAACTCGCGGTTGTTCAAGTTTAGCGAACTGTTACCACCCTTGTGCCAGTTGGGAGAGACATAGTTCTGTGCAAACTGGATAGAGCTTTCAAACTTAGAGGTCCAGTAGCGGCGTTCCGGAATGAATTTGGTCGGAGCCTCTACATCGTCAAAGTTAGCATCGGCCTCAATTTTCAGAGGAATATCTTCATAGATCGTCTTCTTGATTTCTTTGGCTTTCATTCTCTCGGTAGGCAAGTCGCGCATGGAGTAGTGAAACGAGGTCGGGAAATTGTTCTGTACATATTTATAGGCCATATCTTCCAGCTCCATTTGACGTCGTGTCTCGCGGAAGATGGTATCGGTCGGATATAATTTGTCGTACGGACTCTTTGCCTTCAGCGAATCCCAATTATAGAAAGTCAGGTTGTGCGGAAGGAAATCGCCCTTGAACAGAGCCGGCATGAATAGCGGACTGACAATTATGGTGTCGCGGAAAGTTGCATAGCTGCTGATTACAGTCTCGGGGTCACGCACCCAATGAGCCCAGTAGAGAGCCTCTTCCGAGATCTCCAGCTCATCTTTCTTCAGGAACTTGAGCAAATCTTCGCTCAATGTGGCCGGAGCGAAATAGGTCTTATTTTGTTTTTCAAACTGCGTGCGCAAATCTATAATACAATCCAGGTCTTCTTCTTGAATCTTGAGTTTAGGTAAAGTATCCTGCATGGATGCCTGAGCAGATGAGAGTGACTGCTGAATTACCTGAGGGTTCAGAATATGCTCGGTCTGTGCCTCTAACTGATTACAAACCAAACTAAAGAGTAATGATAGAAAACAAAATCCTGATCTTGTCATCTTGTACATGTTATGTATATTTAGCCTTTTTGCAAACAAAAGTAAGTAATTAATCCGAAATCTGATAGTCTTTTAATACAGTTTTATGATGAATAGGAATAAAGGCATAGATTTTAGAAACATTTAGAGAAGAAGATAGATAGAGAAATGTTACCTTTGCTACCCAATAACAAAGAGAAAGAAAGAGAATTATGAAAATAGCTATAGCGGGAACAGGTTACGTGGGTCTTAGTATTGCAACATTGCTGTCGCAGCATCATCAGGTGGTGGCTGTTGATGTCATTCCCGAGAAGGTGGAAAAGATCAACCGGCGTATATCGCCGATCCAGGATGATTACATTGAGCAGTTTTTTGCCGAGAAGAAATTGAATCTGACGGCAACACTGGATGGAGCCGCTGCCTATCGGGATGCCGACTTTGTTGTGATTGCCGCACCCACCAATTACGATCCGCAGAAGAACTTTTTCGATACACATCATATCGAGGATGTGATCGATTTGGTTTTGCAGGTCAATCCCACGGCCGTAATGGTCATTAAGAGCACCATTCCGGTTGGTTATTGTCGCAGTCTCTATCTGAAATATGCCCGCAAGGGAGTGAAGCAATTCAATCTGCTTTTCTCTCCGGAGTTTTTGCGCGAGAGCAAAGCTCTGTATGACAACTTATATCCCAGTCGCATCATTGTGGGTCATCCCAAACAGATTGAGTGTTGCGAATACAGTGAAGAGAACAAGGTGATTCGGGCGTTGGCCGGCAGTCATCTGGAAGAGGCTGCTCACACCTTTGCTCATCTGTTACAAGAGGGCGCTATTAAACAGGATATACCGATGCTTTTCATGGGACTGAAAGAGGCCGAAGCTGTCAAGCTCTTTGCGAATACCTATTTGGCTCTTCGTGTCAGCTATTTCAATGAGCTGGATACTTATGCCGAGATGAAGGGACTTGATACACAGTCGATCATTCAAGGCGTAGGTTTGGATCCGCGTATCGGCACACATTATAACAATCCCAGCTTTGGATATGGAGGCTATTGTTTGCCCAAAGACACTAAGCAGCTGTTGGCAAATTATCAGGATGTGCCTCAGAATATGATGACGGCGATTGTCGAGAGCAATCGCACGCGTAAGGATTTTATCGCCGATCAGGTATTGTCTAAGGCGGGTTATTATGGTTATAGCGAGCAGAACCATTATGAGAAAGAGTGCGAAAAGGAATGTATCATAGGTGTTTATCGTCTTACCATGAAGTCCAACTCGGATAACTTCCGTCAGAGTGCGATTCAGGGAATAATGAAGCGTATCAAGGCGAAAGGGGCAAAGGTTATCATCTTTGAACCGAATCTGGAAGATGGAACCACCTTCTTTGGTAGTCAGGTAATCAATAATCTGGAGCAGTTTAAGCAGCAGAGTCATGCCATTATTGCCAATCGCTACGACTGTTGCCTCGACGATGTGAAGGAGAAGGTTTATACACGTGATATCTTCCGAAGGGATTAATTAGCGGGAAGCTATGGCTGTGTTTTGCCAATGTAATATATAATATATGTAGCGGTATGTGATATGCGAAGTATGAAACCCTTGAAACCCTCAATCCGCCAGGAAATATTTTCTATCGCTTACCTTGTGTATCAATGAAAATAACTAACTTTGCAACTTGGAAAGATTTATAGGTGGGCGAATACACGCTTCGGGCCGACTCTTTCTAATTAGGTATTTGATATAACAAGATAACTAAAATATTACTATCGTGGCAGATACAAAGTACATTTTCGTTACGGGCGGCGTAGTCTCTTCATTAGGTAAGGGCATCATTTCCGCATCATTAGGTAAGTTACTTCAGGCAAGAGGTTATAAGGTAACCATCCAGAAATTTGACCCCTATATCAATATTGATCCGGGCACATTGAATCCTTATGAACATGGAGAATGTTATGTGACCGTAGATGGACATGAGGCCGATTTGGACTTAGGCCACTACGAACGTTTCCTGAACGTGCAGATGACACGCTCCAACAACATTACAACCGGACGTATCTATCAGAGTGTGATCAATAAAGAGCGTAAAGGCGACTATTTGGGCAAGACTGTGCAGGTGGTTCCTCACATTACTGACGAGATCAAGCGTAATGTAAAACTGTTGGGTAATAAATATAAGTTCGACTATGTGATTACCGAGATTGGCGGTACAGTGGGCGACATCGAGTCGTTGCCATTCTTGGAGAGTGTGCGTCAGTTGAAGTGGGAATTGGGAAAGAACTGTCTGTGTGTACACCTGACTTATGTTCCCTACATCGCTGCAGCAAAAGAATACAAGACCAAGCCGACTCAGCACTCTGTGAAGCAGTTGCAGGAGTTGGGTATTCAGCCCGACGTGTTGGTGTTGCGCACCGAGCACGAACTGGCAAGCAGCTTGTTGCGTAAGGTGGCCGTGTTCTGTAACGTGGCAGAAGATTCAGTTATCCAGTCTATCGACGTGCCGACAATCTATGAAGTTCCGTTGATGTTGCAAAATCAGAAGATGGACGAAGTGATCTTGCGTAAGACAGGAATGGAGATTGGTCCGAAGCCCGAATTGAAACCGTGGAGAGAGTTCTTGGCATTGAAGTCGTCTGCCACAGAAACCGTTAAGATTGGTCTGGTTGGTAAATATGTAGAATTGCAGGATGCTTATAAGTCTATCGACGAATCTTTGTTGCAGGCAGCTATCTATAACCATCATAAATTGGATCTGCATCTGTTCCATTCAGAAAAGCTGACCGACGAGAATGTAGCAGAGCAGTTGCAGGATATGGACGGAATCCTGATTGCTCCGGGCTTTGGTCCGCGTGGTATTGAGGGTAAGTTCTCTGCAATTAAGTATGCACGTGAACACGATGTCCCTTGCTTGGGTATCTGTTTGGGTATGCAGAGCATGGTTATCGAGTTTGCACGCAATGTGTTGGGTTATGCCGATGCCAACTCAACCGAGATGGAGCTGAACTGTCAGCACAAGGTAATCGACCTGATGGAAGAGCAGAAAAACGTAACCAACATGGGCGGTTCTATGCGTTTGGGCGCTTATGACTGTCAGTTGAAGAAGGGCTCACACACTTATGAGGCTTACGGAAAAGAGATGATCTCTGAGCGTCATCGCCATCGTTTTGAGTTCAACAACGAATATAAGGCACAGTTCGAAGCTGCCGGCATGATGTGTGTTGGTGAGAACCCCGAAACCAATCTGGTTGAAGTGGTTGAAATCCCGGCATTGAAGTGGTTTGTAGGTGTTCAGTATCATCCGGAATACAACAGCACTGTTATTAACCCGAACCCGTTGTTCCTCAGCTTCGTGAAGGCTGCTATTGATAACAAGAAATAAAGGAGGCAAGGTTAGTTTAAATGGATAAAAATACAGTTATTGGATTTCTGCTTATAGGTGCGGTTTTGTTGGTATTCAGCTGGCTAAACCAGCCGACACCTGAGCAGTTGGAGGCGCAGCAGCGCTATCTCGATTCAATCGCGAAGATTGAACAGGCTCAGTTACAGGAATTACAACAGCAAGAGAAGAAAGAGGCTGCCGAGGCAGCTGCATGGGAAAACTTGCCCGATTCTGCTCGTGTGTCACGTCTGCATCAGCAGTTTGGCGCATTTGCGGATGCCATGGTGGGCGAAGCAGGTTCTACCGTGTTGGAAAATGATTTGATAGAGTTGCACTTGGCTCATAAAGGTGGTCGCGTGGGTTCTGTCCGTCTGAAAGAGTATGACAATTATAAAGGAGAACCGGTTGTCTTGTTTGATGAGGCCGATTCAAAGTTCGACTTCACTTTGGTGACTGCCGATAACCGTGTGATTAATACAGGCGATCTCTATTTTACACCGGTCAAAGGAAGCGACCCCAACAGCGTAGTGATGCGTTTGAAGGCAGGAGACGAGAGCTATCTCGACTTTGTCTATACATTGAAGCCGGGCGAATACATGGTGAAGTTGCAGCTAAAGGGCACCGGACTGAATGGTGTGCTTTCTCCGAACACGGTTGCTCTTGATCTGTTGTGGCAGCAGAAGGTGCCGCAGCAGGAAAAAGGCCGTTCGTTTGAAGACCGCTATGCAACCATCTATTACAAGTATAAGACCGACAAGGTGCAATACCTGAGCGAGACAAAAGATGACAGCAAGCAGCTCAGCAACCGCTTGAAGTGGATTGGCTATAAGGATATGTATTTCTCATCTGTGTTGATTGCCGATGGCGAAGGCCTGACATCAGCCACAGTCGATTCAAAGATGTTGGCAAAAGATCTGCCTTTCTTGAAGGAATATAAGAGCACCACTTCCGTGCCGTTTGACCTGCGTGGTGGCGAGCCTACACAGCTTCGTTTCTATTTCGGTCCGAACCGTTATTCTCTTCTGAAGTCGTTCGATGATGGCATAGAAGAAGATACCGATCGTCTCGATTTGAGTAAGATGGTACCGTTAGGTTGGGGCATCTTCCGTTGGGTTAACCAATATTTCGTGATTCCGTTGTTCAACTTCTTGGGCAAGTTCATTCCGAACTATGGTCTTTTGATCTTCTTGCTGACAGTGATTGTGAAGTTGCTGCTCTTTCCGTTGACTCATAAGTCATTTATGTCATCGGCCAAGATGCGTGTGCTTCGTCCGCAGGTCGAAGAGATCAATGCCAAATATCCGGGACAAGAGCATGCCTTGGAGCGTCAGCGTGCTACGATGGAGCTGTATAGCCGTGCCGGTGCCAGTCCGATGAGCGGCTGTCTGCCGATGTTGCTGCAGATGCCTATCTTGGTGGCACTCTTCATGTTCTTCCCGACAGCTATCGAGCTGCGTCACGAAAGTTTCTTGTGGGCACACGACCTTTCAACCTATGATGCAATTATCAGCTGGGATACTTACATTCCATTGATTACTCCCTATTTTGGTAACCACATCAGTTTGTTCTGTCTGTTGATGACCGTTACAAACATTGTCTATACCAAGTTCAATATGGAGATGACCAATACAGGTCAGCAGCAGATGCCGGGTATGAAGGCAATGATGTATATGATGCCGTTGATGTTCTTGGTGTTCTTCAACCAGTATGCTTCGGGTCTGACTTACTATTATTTCATCTCAACGCTGATCACCATTGCTCAGACACTTTATTTCCGTTACACATTGGACGAAGATAAGTTGTTGGCAAAATTAGAGGAAAACAAGCGTAAACCGATGAAGAGATCAGGCTTTATGAAACGTCTCGAAGAGGTGCAGAAGGCGCAGCAAGCGCAGCTCGATCGTCAGAAGCAGATGCGTGAGCAGAATCGCAGACATTAGTAGATCTTGACCAATTCGACATAATATTTATAAGAGAAGAGGCTGAATCAAAATAACTATTTGGATTCAGCCTCTTTTAGGTTTGTCAGAATTAGTAAAATGCAACGCCGCAGTTTGCAATTATGACAAACCTTCTTTTTTTTCTGTCTGTTTAGGCACAGCCTCTAAAGGTTATTGTATTTTATACAGTTTTGTTTTTGCTAAAAAAAAGAGACGAATCCATTAGAAAAGATGGATGATTTTGACGGGTTTGACAGGCGAGTTTGTCTATCTATAAGCACTCTCTAAAAATAGGTTATAGGCTGTTTTTCAGGAATCTATGGGGTTTTCGGAAAACGGGTATAGACTTTTTGAGAAAAGGGTAGGGACTTTTTTGAAAATGGGTAGTTACTCCGTTGGAACGGAATAACTACTCCGTCGGAACGGAGTGCCTACCCAATTTCCGTAAAATGACCGGTACTTCTATCTTCGGTTTGTTCACATTGGAAACAGAGTTGGCTTATTGTGTTTTTTGCGGTTTGTAAACACGGAGAAGAAGCCGTTGCTTTGGCCCTTTGGATATGTTTGTGATATTGATTATTGTCGCTCTTGTCACTGAATCTCTTTGACATGAATCAAGTTGTTGGCAATGGCATAAATGATCAGTCCGGCCGTAGAATGGATCTGCAGTTTATTACAGATATTACGGCGATGCGTAGTAACAGTGTGGACAGAAAGAAACAGTTCGTCGGCAATCTCTTTATTGCTCATACCCTTGGTGATACCGATAATAATATCCTTCTCGCGGTCGCTCAAGAGCTCCTGACGGTTTTTGTCCCATGAATCATCCTCCTCACCGTCTGTATAGTTAATCCGTTCGCTATCTTTCAGCTGTTGCTCAATCCGTTTGACGGCAGGGATAAACAGTCTGTCTTCGATCATGCAATGCGAAGTCAAGTCTTGTTCGCACGCTATAATCTCGAGCAAAGCCGCATTAAGCAGATAGTTGTTCTTTTCCGGATAATAGCGTATGATGATATCCTTTAACTCCTTCAGCTTATTCCCGATAGGCGTATGATTGCCGGCAAATTCCGAGATGCTATAGTTTCGGCGCAGGAAACCCTGAGAAAGCTGTTCCACATAAATGAAGATCGTATCGTTTTCATACTCCATGTGTTTTCTCACCTCGGTGACATATTCGTCGTAGAAGCGGATAATCAAGACTGCAATATCATTAGCCTCGGAGCAGTTGATAGCCTCAATCAGTTTGCGGCGTATATTGGGAAGGTTGAAATCGAGAAAATATTCATGTGCCTGCTTCAGGTAACCAATGAGCGAAGGCAGCGAGATAGACTCATAGCCAAACTCCCTGTCCGACACAAAATTGACCACCTCTAAAAAGGTGTTTTCATCAACATGATGTTGTCGGCACACCTCTCTTACCGACTTATCGCCCACACCCAGCGAGATGCCAAAACGCCCCATCACCAGAATCAGAGAACTGTTGTTTTTGACCAGGTCGCGCATTTTGTCCGTTGCTTTGTAACTTTTCAGATCGTTCATTACTGCCTATTCAACTCATTTGTTTACGTCTGCAAAGTTATCTACCTATTTATAAAAGGGCAATACCCATAAATAGTGAAAACTCCGGTTTTCGGCCTCTCGAAATACTAAAATCAGAGTATTGCCGCCCTTGGAGTGGCACTCTAATTTTGCACTCGGATTTATGACACACTGATTTAGTTAAACAAAAAAATATAAAAATGAGAACAATTTTAATGGTGCTGATTGTTGCATTCTGCGCAATCTCATGCAGTGATGAAGAGAAAGAGTCGTGGACAGTTGTAGATATATCCGGACAATATACAGGATATACTAATGCCGCAAGTGCATACTTCAAAGACCGATACACCGATAACGAGTCGGTGAATATGATTCCACGCGAAGGCGGTACACTCACCTTGACCTACGAGTCGGCCACGTGGGGAACCTTTCGGGTAGAAAAAGTCTCTGTCGTGAAACAGGGCAGTGAGTTCCTGTTGAGCGGCGAGGGACGAGTTGCTTTGGGCATGGGAGACACCAAGACAGAATATGACTTCACCGTGAAAGGATCTGTGGCCGAGGGAAAAACCAAATATCAGATAACCTTTGCCGTTCCGGCCGTGATGGGCGGGCTGACCATTACGCTACAGCCGGGAAAAGCCCCGCAGACAGAGACACCCACTAAGTAGAGCGATAAGAATATGAAAAGTCGATTTAAAGCAAAGCTATGGGTCGGAGTGATGGCCCTGCTGTCGCTCACCTCGTGTCAGGGACTGTTCGAGAACATCTATGATGCGCCACAGTCAGCCGAAGATGTGAAATATGGATTTATTATGCACAGCAATCAGACCCGCATCGGCCGCATCTATATAGACGCTACCGATTATGCCAAGTGGCACTATGTGAACCTGTCAACCCGGCAGGTGATTGCCCAGTCTGTTTCAGACAAGGCACCGGCAGAATGGGACTTTGCCATCCACCGCTACGACGTGAAGACCAACGGAGGAGCCGTTGCTGAAACCATGATAAAAGAGTTCGGTCAGCTTCCGGCTGTCGCCACCTTTTCGCCTGAACAGTATGTTGCCGATCAGTGGACTACCCAAGTCATCAAGACCGATGTATCACAGATGATGGATGGCGTAATCCGGTATGCCGAAGACTATTATAATGCCTGTATCTCTCAGTGGCTGCATGTCGATACCTCTACGATGCCGCCCCTTTACACACTGTCTGGCCGGATCTATCTGCTTCGTCTGTCTGATGGAAGTCAGGCAGCTTTACGCTTGAACAACTTTATGAACGACAAAGGCGAGAAGGGATATATGACCATCGACTATCAATATCCTGTGGAATGATGATGCGAACGATTACTCTTATATTGTTTTTGGGTCTGCTGCCCGTCATAGATCTCTGCGCTCAGCAAATACGCATCTATGGCGTGGTGACAGACAGTCGGTCGAATCCGCTGCCCGGAGCCACCATCACCGTTGACGAACGGCCTGCCGTTGGAACCATCGCAGATGTTGACGGAAAATACGAGCTGTATCTGCCTTCCGGAAAGAAAAGCACGTTGAAGGTCTCATACGTAGGTTATGCGACAGCAAAGGCCACCGTAGATGGAAGCCGAGACAAGACGCTCCATTTTCATCTGCAGGAAGACAGTCAGCAGCTCGACCAGGTGGTTGTGACCGGAACCCGCACGCCGAAGTTGCTGAAAGAGGTGCCTATCGTGACCCGTGTCATCACGGAGATGGACATCAAGCGCACGGATGCAACAACCATCGGAGATCTGTTGCAGAGCGAACTGCCCGGTATAGAGTTCTCATACTCCATGAATCAGCAAACCGCCTTGAATATGGCCGGGTTTGGAGGAAACTCCGTACTCTTTTTAGTGGATGGCGAACGCCTTGCCGGTGAGACACTCGACAATGTCGATTACAGCCGTTTGAATATGGACAATGTGCAGCGTATCGAGATTGTGAAGGGTGCAGCCTCTTCGCTTTACGGCTCCAATGCCGTGGGCGGCGTGGTCAATATCATCAGTAGAGAATCCCAAGAACCTTGGTCGGTCAATCTCAATGGTCGTTATGGCGCACATAATGAGCAACGCTATGGCGGTTCGGTGGGCGTGAATTTAGGACGATTCAACTCGTTGACAAACGTGCAGCATACAACGATTGATGCCATCGATCTCTCGAAAGGCAAAGAGACAGACAAGGTGGGCGACTACAGCTCAATTTATGGCAGTTCCACCTATAACATCAAGGAGCGGCTGATCTTTACGGCAACCGATGAGTTGAAGTTCACCGCCCGTGCCGGCTACTTCTTCCGTGAGCGTAATTCTTCTGCGAACCAGAAAGACCGTTACCGGGGCTTTTCCGGAGGATTGAAGGGGAATTATGCCCTGACCAAGCATCAGGATTTGGAGCTTTCTTACGCCTTCGACCAATATGACAAGAGCGACTATTGGGTGTTGAACCGTCTGGATGTGCGAGACTACAGCAATGTGCAGCACACACTGCGTATGCTCTATAATCACACCTTGGCCGGTCGGCATATCCTGACAGTCGGCGGCGATTATATGTATGACTATCTGATGTCTTATCAGTTTACGGATAATGGTGATTATCGGCAGCAGACCACCGACCTTTTCGCACAGTTTGATTGGAATCCGCATAAACGGTTCAATCTGATTGCCGGACTTCGGTTCGACTATTTCTCTGAGGGCAACCGTTCCCGCCTTTCACCCAAGCTGAGCATGATGTATCGGATCGGTTCCTGTGCGCTGCGAGCTTCGTATGCCGGAGGCTTCAGAGCGCCCACCTTGAAAGAGATGCACATGAACTTCTATATGGGCAATATCTTCATGATTTATGGCAATCCCAACCTGAAGCCCGAGTTGAGTCATAACCTGTCGTTGTCGGCCGAATATATAAAAGGACGGCACAACCTGACGGTGACCGGTTTCTATAATCGGGTGGACAACCGCATCACTACCGCCTGGAATCAGACACTTGCGGGACAAGTCTATACCAATATGTCACCTCTGCAGGTGGCCGGTGCCGATGTCAATGCCTCGGGCAAATATCCTTGCGGCCTGTCGTGGCGTCTCTCTTATGCCTATACACATGAGCATATCAAGAAAGGCGAACCGCTGCTCTCTTCTACGCGTCCCCATTCGGCCACGATGCGGTTGGCGTATGACAGGCATTGGAGAAACTATGGACTGAGCATGACGTTACAAGGACGCTATCTGTCTCGCGTGACGACCGATGTCTATACCAGCATCACCTCGTATGAAGAGACAGAGCGACGTACCTATCCCGGCTATTCGCTGTGGAAGATGAGTCTGGTGCAGCATCTGTGGCGAGGTATCGATCTCACCTTGGCGGTGGATAATATCTTCAACTATCGCCCCGACTATTATTACAGTAATTCACCCGGAACAACCGGAACCACCTGTTCGGTCGGACTCTCTTTGTCTGTCGAGCAGTTGTGTAAGAAGAAACAGAATAACAAGAAATAGAGATATGAAACGAAAGAGAATCCTATGGGCCTGTGTGATTCCACTGCTGATCTTGCTGGGTGGAATGGTGTGGAACTTTGGGTTTGGAACCACACGCATCGGCCTTGTCAATTATCAGGCTATCACGATGGGACAGATGGCCAAAGCCAACAATCATGACCGGATCAGACTGGCCACTATCGATCTGGAGCAGCTGGATGACCTGAAGCATTATGATATGATACTGGTCAATGGCATGGGACTGCGCATCACGGCCCATCAGCGTGAAGCCCTTCGCCAGGCTTCGCAACAAGGAGTGACTGTACTCACAACAATGGCCACCAATCCGGCCAATTCGATTCAGTCGGCCGACTCTACGACACAACAGGTGCTGACAGCTTATCTGGCTGCAGGCGGCCGGCAGAACTATCGGAATATGCTCACCTATATCCGCCGTCATGTACATGGCATGACGTGGGACAGCGAAGAGCCGGCTGCTCCTGTAGAGAGAAAGCAGCTACAGTTTTACCACATCGATCCGCAGCAGCCCGACGAAGAGCCGACCGAGATGGCGAGTGTGGCTGCCTATCATGCCTTCTTGCAGAAACATCAACTTTGGAAGGAGAAGGCATCGCGTATCATCGTGACCGGACAGATGGGAGAACCGACCGACCTGATTGCGGCCTTGGAAAAGAGCGGCCTTATGGTCTATCCCGTGCGCAATATGCAGCAGCTGTTGCAGGGTCAGATCGATTCGATCGCTCCGGCGGCTATCATCAACATGGCGCATGGCCGTCTGGGTGATGCCGTGGTTGGTTATCTGAAGCGGCAGAACATTCCTCTCTTCTCGCCTTTGAATGTGAATCGTCTGGCCGAAGAGTGGGAAGCCGACAAGATGGGCATGAATGGCGGATTCTTGTCGCAGAGCATCGTGATGCCCGAACTCGATGGCGCAATCCGTCCCTATGCACTGTTTGCCCATCGTGTCAATCAAGAGGGATTGCAAGAGCTCTATGCCATGCCCGACCGATTGCAGAGCTTTGTGCAGAGTGTCAACAACCATATCGCTCTGCAGCGCAAACCCAATGCCGAGAAACATGTTGTAATCTATTATTATAAAGGTCCGGGACAAAATGCGTTGACAGCTGCCGGCATGGAGGTGATTCCTTCTCTTTATCATCTGTTGGTGCGGATGAAGAGAGAAGGCTATCACATCGATCCATTGCCTGAATCACCCGAGCAGCTGGCAACACTGATCCAACGTCGGGGAGCTGTTTATAACAGTTATGCTCATGGAGCGAAACAGGAGTTTCTGAAACAGGGCAATCCTCTTCTGATATCGGCAGCGCATTACAACGAGTGGACGGCTCAATCGATCTCTCCACAAATGATGGCAGAAGTGGTGGCGGTGGATGGCAAGTTCCCGGGCCATGCGCTGTCCACAGAACAGGGCGATATGGCATTGCCGCGTGTCGATCTGGGACATGTTGTCTTGATGCCTCAGCTGGCAGCCGGATTGGGCGAGGATGATTTTGCCATGGTACACGGAACTGATGCCGCTCCGCCTCATGCCTATATCGCCTCTTATCTGTGGGCACGACATCAGTTCAAGGCCGATGTGATGATCCATTTGGGCACACATGGCAGTTTGGAGTTTACACCGCGTAAGCAGGTGGCCTTGAGCTCAAACGACTGGCCCGACCGGCTGGTGGGAACGTTGCCTCATCTCTATATCTATTCGATAGGCGATGTGGGTGAAGGAATGATAGCCAAGCGTCGTGCTTATGCCACACTGCAATCTTATCTTACGCCTCCTTTTATGGAGAGTCAGGTGCGCAGTATCTATAAAGAGCTGACGACCGCCATTCAAGAATACAACGATCTGCTGTATGCCGAAGGCAAACCCGACACACGTCGTGCGGCCGACAAGGTGAAGCGTCTGACCGTTCAGCTGGGCATTCACCGTGAATTGCGTTTAGACAGTCTGATGACTGTACCTTATACCGAACAACAGATTTCCCGTATCGAGGCCTTTGCCGAAGAGCTGGCCAACGAGAAGATAACCGGCGAGCTCTATACGATGGGACAACCCTATAGCGAGGAGCGAATCCATAGCAGTGTCTTTGCCATGTCGGTCGATCCTATCGCCTATTCTCTGTTGGCTTTGGATAAGCAGCGAGGCAAGGCTACGGCCGATCTGGAGAAACACCGTACGCTTTTTACCCGCCGTTATCTGGCTCCGGCCCGAGAATTGGTGGAGACATTATTGTATCAGAATCGTCCGGTGTCGGATGCGCTGATCTGTTCAGTGGCAGCGATTACGCCGGCTCAGCTTCAGGAGGCACGTGCTTGGAATAACCAGCAACAACGCCCTGCGCTCTCTATGGAGCAGATGAAGGCAATGGCCCATTCGCAGGCCAAGGCTCATCCCGAAGCCATGAGAGCTAAGGCGCCTATATTGAAGGCAGAGCAGAAGGATTTTGCCCGTAATGTAATGGAGATAGAGCGCACGATACGACAGGTAAACCGTTATGCTGAAGCACTGCGTGAGAGTCCGGAGGCCGAACTGTCGTCTCTACTGAATGCCATGAAGGGCGGATACACCGCTCCTTCGTCTGGCGGCGATCCTATTGCCAATCCTCAGGCACTTCCGACCGGGCGCAATCTGTATGCCATCAATGCCGAAGCCACACCGAGTGAAGCGGCTTGGGAGCAGGGCAAGCAGCTGGCCGATAACACAATCCGGATGTATCGTGAGCGTCATAACGACTCTATTCCCCGTAAGGTGAGTTACACCTTGTGGAGCGGTGAGTTTGTTGAGACAGAAGGAGCCACGATTGCTCAAGTGCTGTATATGCTGGGAGTTGAACCTATTCGTGATCAGTTCGGACGAGTCAGTGATATCCGGCTGATTCCCTCCAAAGAGTTAGGACGTCCGCGTATTGATGTAGTGGTGCAGACCAGCGGACAGCTGCGTGATTTAGCCGCCTCGCGTCTCTTCCTCATTTCGCGGGCTGTCGAGATGGCTGCGGCAGCCAAGAATGATCAGTATGATAATTATGTGTCAGAGAGTGTTGTGGAGGCCGAACGTGCGCTGATCGAAAAGGGTCTTTCTCCCAAAGAGGCACGTGAAGTGTCCGCCTATCGTGTGTTCGGTGGCGTGAATGGCAACTATGGCACCGGCATCACGGCGATGGTGCAGCAGGGCGACCGTTGGGAGAGTGCTTCCGAGATTGCTTCGGTCTATCTGAATAATATGGGTGCTTTCTATGGCAGTGAAAAAGCCTGGGAGCAGACACAGCAGTATGCCTTTGAGGTGGCTTTGGCTCGTACGGATGCCGTGGTGCAGCCTCGTCAGAGCAACACGTGGGGCGCTTTGAGTCTCGATCATGTCTATGAGTTTATGGGCGGAATGAACCTGGCCATCCGTGAAGTGACAGGTAAAGAGCCGGATGCCTATTTGAGTGATTACCGCAATCATCATCATATGCGCATGCAGGAACTGAAAGAGGCTATCGGAGTGGAGAGCCGCACCACTCTCTTCAATCCAGCCTATATCCGTGAGAAGATGAAAGGAGGAGCTTCGGCGGCTTCGGGCTTTGCCGAGCTGGTGCAGAATACCTATGGATGGAATGTGATGCGTCCCGAAGCAATCGATGATGAGTTGTGGAACGAAATCTATAATGTCTATGTTGAGGATTGCCATCAGTTAGGCATCCGCCGTTACTTTGAGAAGCAGAATCCGGCGGCCCTGCAAGAGATGACTGCCGTAATGATGGAGACGGTGCGCAAAGGATTGTGGCAGGCATCCGACCATCAGAAACAGGCGCTGGCTCAGCTGCATACCGAGTTGGTCAACCAATATAAGCCCTCTTGTTCCGGTGCGGTGTGCGATAATGCCAAGTTGCGTCAGTTTATCGCTTCGCAAGCTGCTCCTGAATCTGCTCGCCGTTATGAAGAGCAGATCCGTCAAGTGCGTGAAGTGTCTCAGTCCGGTGCGGCCGATGGTATGGTGCTGAAGCGTGAGCAGTTGCAGACATCGTCCGATGCCACTCGCCTGATCAGTAATAGTGTTGTGGCAATCATGTTAGTTGTCGCCGTGGGCGTATTGGTGTGGATGGTGCGTCGTCGTCGTCATAAAATGGAGGAATGATGGAAACCGTAGTTTTTGTCTTGATGTTGTTGGTCTGCTTCAGCTATCTGTTGAAGCAGACCTCCCGAAAGCTCTACGCCCTCTTTATCTCGTCGGCTGTATGTGCTCTGTTTGTCGGTTTCTCATGGCCTTACGCCATTGAGCAGTCTCGTTCTCAGATCAGCGTGTGGCTTTCTGATGCTCCGCTGATGCTTGATATGGCCGTGTTGCTCACGCTTGAGGTGGCTTTGCAGATGGCCTTTTGTCTGCTGTCGGCCCGAATCCATACATCCGGCGTTGTACGGCCTGTCACCTTGTGGACTTATCGGCTGTTGCGCTGGTTTCCCGGTCTGCTCATCTTCGCCGTCTTATTCAGCTTGCTTACTGCTGTGATCTTCTCCTTTCCGGGAGTTGCTTTCAACCGCATCGCCTGGACATTGGCAGCGGTGGTGGCAGTAGTGATACCCAGTGGATCTTATGCCTTGCGCTGGCTGTTGCCCGAGAGAGAGATTCGTCTGGAGTTGCTCTTTTTGCTTCAGGCACTGATGGCTTTGTTGGGCATAGTTGCCTCTGTCAATGGACGCACAGCCGTAGTGGGCGTGAGTCCGGTTGATTGGCCGGCGTTAGGAGGAATAGTCCTGCTGTCGTTGGTCGGCCTGCTGTGTGGCATGGCTGTTTATCGAATCAAACTCAAACGAATTATTAAAAACAAATCATTATGAATTACATTTCTGATACACTTTACTGGATCTCAACAGGACTATTGGTGCCTGTCATCGTGTTGCTTATCTTCTTTTTCGGCCGTTCACTGCTGTTGATCGGTAACTTCTTCGGACAATATCTGGCTATCCGCCGCACCGGTTCTCTGATTCATCATGAGCTTACCGGTCTCACACCCGACAGTGTGATGGATCTTTCCCATCGTCTGCCCAAGAAAAACCCTTCGCTGGTTGTGGTCTATCTGGAGCGTCTGCTTCAGTCGGCCGATAATGCCGCTTTGTGTCAGCGTCTGCTGTCCGATTTCGAGATTGAGGCCGATCGGGACCTTTCCCTCTCTAAGATGTTGGGAAAGATGGGACCAATGTTAGGATTGATGGGAACACTCATTCCGATGGGACCGGCGTTGGTTGGTTTGTCCACGGGTGATATCGCTTCAATGGCCTATAATATGCAGGTTGCCTTTGCCACTACGGTGGTGGGACTGTTTGCTGCTGCCATCGGTTTTATCACGCAGCAGATCAAGCAGCGCTGGTATCTGCAGGATATGGTCGATCTTGAGTTTGTTGCCGAATTGTTACAGGAAAAAAGAGCCCGATTATGAAGCGTCGATTATTAATGAAAGAGGAGAGTGGCGATCCGATGAGCGTGGTGAGCAACCTGTTTGATGTAGCCATGGTTTTTGCCGTTGCCCTGATGGTGGCGTTGGTCAGTCGTTATAATATGACAGAGATGTTCAGTCAGGAAGATTTCACCATGGTGAAGAATCCGGGTAAAGAGAATATGGAGATTATCACCAAAGAGGGAGAAACCATCCAGCGCTATACGCCGTCGTCCGATGCAGAGTCTAAAAATGGTAAGCGTGGCAAGAAAGTGGGTATTGCCTACGAGTTGGAGAATGGAGAGATTATTTATATTCCGGAGTGAACTGTTTTCTTTCACTTTCCGCCGGGCTTATCTTCGGTCAAGCAAAGAACTCATCAACCTTTCGTTGATTAGCCTTTGCCTGACCGTTTGTCATTCATTATATTCTAAGAAAGAGTCTCCACAAGCCAAGAGCTATAATCGTCTCTTTTCGGCATTACCCGCACCGGTACCTTTGTATTGTCAGCACTTCTTTTGGCATCTTGCTTCCGCCTGCGTTTCGAATTGCAATCTGCTCAAAACAAGTATCAACAAGAATTGTAATCTAATGACCGAATTGGGTTAAACCAAGCGAAAAGCTAAGCAAAATAATGACTTTTTTCAAAAAATACAGATTACTTATACAAGATAGATTTGGCATATAATTAAGGCAATTGTACTTTTGCCCGGAAAATAAGTTCTTGGACCAACGTCCTTAAATTGCATTAATAGATAAAGCAGGATGAAATATTTAGAAATAAGACGTTTGTTGTGCGTACCACTTGCAGCTGTTGCATTTGTGTTGTTTTCATGTGATTCCGAAAATGAATCTCCAGTAATTTACAATAGTTTACCAGAGGTAATAGCCAATGATTTCAGTAGCCGCTACGGAGCTAACAACATAGAACATGTTTGTACCGGCGCGAACTTCTACCGTCACACGGGTCAACAGGAAACGTATGTCTATTCTAAAGACAAGGCTGGGAATGAATCGCTTGTGGTATATGTTGATAACGTATGGAACCGTAGTATGCTTACTTTATCAGATATCAACAAATTGCCCGACAATGTGCGGAAGATATTATCCAAAGAACTTCCTGATACTGCCTATGAGTTTTGGAAGATAAAGGAAATAACACAAGCTTGCATAAATGGAAAATACTATGATTTGTGTTATATTGTTCAAGATTCGTCAATGAATAAGAACCGGCTCCACACACTTGTTATCGACAGCGATGGCACGGTGCTCAAGTCTTGTGATTATGAACTGAACAATAACGCTTACGTAAGACCGCTCCCTGCCGATATAGACTGGATTTCTGAGCATTATAGAGGTGCCACTGTACTTGGATATGTAAACGACCTGGGCTATGACAACTATCTAATTATGCAAAACGGAGTGTTAAAGTCGGTATTATTCGATTCAAACGGTCCTGATGTAAAATGGAAGGAGACGAGATATGCCTTGCCTGAAGGTACCACTGTATCGAGTCGTGTGCTTGACATATTACATACGACTTATCCGGATTTTACTTATACAGATGTTGTGGTTGTAGAAAATCCGGGTGGCAAATTTTATCTTTTTATCGATGAAACAAGGCCTGACCGATTGGGACATTATATTGATGCGGACTAAAGGCTGAATATCTTCCTACAATAAATATATAATATATGATGAGAAAGATTGTAATATCACTACTTGCGTTATGCTGTCTTTCAGCAGTAATGGCACAGCAGAAGACACGCAGTCTGTCAGTGGAAATACTTGGAGCCCAGAATATTGCAGGAGTCAACTATGACAGCCGTTTCAAAGGTAACTCGGGCTTTGGCTACCGTGTGGGCATTGGCTATGGCTATGGCGAAAATTCCGGTTTATTCGACCAGAAAATCAATGGCGTAGGCGTTCCGTTGGAATTGAACTATCTACTCGGAAAGAAGAACAGCAAGCTGGAGTTGGGCTTCGGCTTGAGCATGGGCGTGTATCATATAGAGGAAACAGCAGGGTATTATTATCAGCCAGTTCCACCCGAAACAGAGGGACGAGTAGAAGAATATACAACAAAAGAAAATCGCTTCGGCTATTTCTTCTTCGGTGACATTGGCTATCGCTATCAGCGCCCCAACGGATTCATGTTTCGTGTCGGCATATCACCGTCCTTCAATTTCGGTGATAAGTACGGACTCAAAAAGTCTGCCTTTTTTCCTTACCTCGGCTTTGGTTGGTCGTTCTAAACGGATTTAACCCAAATCCGCCATTAGAACGAAAAAATAAAGCTGAATATTTTTATTCTTTCCAACTCTTGTCGGCACTTCTTTTGGCATCTTGCTTCCGCCAACGGATGATAAACAGGACGTTTTCATCGATTGTCTCGACATACTGCCTATAACCATCGGAGAGATAGTTATTGTATTTTTATCCGGATTATTATTTACTAAAAGCGGTAACGGATCCGGCAGAAACGACGGGCAACTTCGCCGGGCTTGACAGACGAATCAGTCCCGGCCCAAACACCCTGAAAAAAGGGGCTATAGACTATCTTTCAATAGTCTATAGACTTTTGAGGATTAGTCTATAGACTTTTTGAAAAAAGGGTATAGACTTTTTTGAAATTGGGTAGGCACTCCATTCAAACGGAATAACTACTCCGTCCGAACGGAGTAGTTACCCAATTTCCGTAGATAAACGACTCCGTTTTGGCTGAGTTAATAGCTTCCCGACTTCTCGTTGGCTTATTGTGTTTTTTAGGAAATCGCCTCATGAATTATAACCACAGGAGTGAAAATCACCCTCACAATCCAAGGAAACACTCGCTATAAAACAACTTATTCTAAGAAAGAGTCTCCACAAACCAAGAGCTACAATCGTCTCTTTTCGGCATTACCCGCACCGGTACCTTTGTATTTACTCTTCGCTGCATTGAAGTTATAAGAGAAGGTCATGCCTACGCAACGCGCATAGTTATAACAGTCTTTGGTCATTACGGTATGGCTGCCGTACATTGTCCAACGCTCCTTGTCGGTCTTGAACAAGTCGTTGGCATAAATGCCTATCTCAAGAGCATCGTTGAGGAACGACTTGGTGAACTTTACGTCCACACGAGCAAATGACTTTGTTTTTTGTTGGTCATTAAGCCTACCCGTCTTATATCTCATATTGAAGAAAGCCTTAAGGGTAGGCGTTATGTTGAAACGATTGTTGAGACGGAAGTTGAAACATGGTCTGTTTGACGGCTTGTTGATATCGAAACCGTCGGTACGCAGAAACGACTGCGTGTAGTCAATCTCTGCCATCGGATTATACCAACCGAAACGGGGTGAAGCTACTATCGAAGCATACACATTCTGACTATTATTGAAGTTGACATTGCGCAGGAAGACGATGTCCTTACCTTGGTAAAGCGTAGCGACCCACACCATTGGATTATCGATATAGTTATATCCGGCATTGAACGACAGCCAATCGTACGCCGCATTAAAATCTACATTATTTATTATGCACGGACGGAGATAAGGGTTTCCGCCCTCGTAAGTATAGCGGTTGTCATACTGCACTTCATCACGCAGACTGTTATAGCTGGGTCGCTGAGTCTTGCAAGTATAGGCAAGTTGCAGTTCCCATTTGCCACTGTTCCATGACATGGAGGCAGAAGGAAACCAGTCAGAATATCTACGGCTCGGTTCAGCTTGCCATTGACCGAAGAGATAATAATCGGACTTTACATTCTCGTATCGCACACCGGCATTTACGGAGAAGTCGCCAAACTTCAATCCATACTCAGCGAATCCGGCTATGTTCCGCTCCTCAATCTTTGTGTTCGACGCATCTACATATTGCTCGGCGTTGGCATATTCACCACGAATACGTGAAGATGTAAATTCTGTGCCTACGTTTATCGCTCCCTTCCAAGCGGGATAAGACAAGATGAGTTTGGCAGCTGCCATATCACTATGTTGTCTGTTCCGGGTATGAACGTCGCGACTCTCAATGTCTATGCTGTTTTCTTTGATTGACATAGTTCTGCCTTTCTTTTTCCAGAAATAAGTGGCGTTGAAATCTATATCCAACTTGCCTATCTTGCCCATATAATAGGCATTGACGTTATGCATTGGACTATTAATGTCGTCTACGTTGGTCGCTTCGTTTACGAATGCCGTTTGCACCCCGTTTTCCATAATCTTCTGATAAGAGTCCGTCATTTCTCCTTTGCCCGAACCATACTGATTTTCGTAGCTCAATCCAAACGTATTGTTATCATCTATAGAATAAGCAAAGGCAGCCTTAGCTCCGGCTCCTTTTGAGCGATACTTAAGCGGTGCAACCTGCTCAATGAATATATTCTTCGTACCATTTATTTCGTTGGACAATATATTATCTTCGCCACCGGGCGTAGTTGAACCCCAAAGCTCGCCAAACACTTCCGCTTTGCCAGTGCGATATGTTAATGACATGTATTGCGAAGCACCCCACCACTTGTTGAACGTAGTAGTAGTATAGCTGTTGCCACTCCATCCTTCGCCTTGGCGATGTATTGTCTTGATGCGGATTACAGACTGAACCGACGCATTATACTTAGCACTTGGCGCGGTGATTATCTCTACACTCTTAATATCATCCGACTTCAGTTGATGTAACTCGTTAATGTCTATCACCTGTCGATTGTTGATATAAATAAGCGGAGAACCTTTGGCAAACACATTCACCGATCCGTCTGAACTGACATCAACGCGAGGCATTTCGCGCAGTACATCAATTGCGGTACCAATCCTGCTAAGGTCGGAGTGCTCAATATCCACAACCATACCTTCCTGACTCATCTTTATGTTCTGGCGCATGGCATTAACCTTCACCCCTTTCAGATTTATCGTGTTCTCATGAAGCAATATCGCCCCTATCACACCAGTACTGTATGTTTGAAATGTGGTTTGATAACCCACACAACTCACCCTTACTATAGCCTTCTTGGCTTTGCATGGAATAACGAACTGCCCGTTCTCGTTGGTTACGCCACCGTTTATCAACGATGAGTCACTCACATTAAGCAACGCTACATTGGCCAGTTCTATCGGGTATTTCTTGATATCGATGACACGACCTATCATCTTTGTAGATGATTTCTGTGTACATTCTACCATAATGTTATCCTCTACCCGCGTCATCTTGATAGGATAGAAGCCTATCAGTTGCATGATGGCATCGGGAACGCTCGTGTTTTCTATGTTCTTGGTTACCTTAAAATCTTCCAACTCATCGTACACAAAGTTGATGGCATATCTGTTCTGTTGTGTATTTAAGTCTTTTAGTGCCTCAGAGAACGATACGTTGTTGTATTGTCGGGTGATGCGCTGAGCATAAGTCTGCTGAACAAAGAACAACAGGAAGAGCAGGAAAGTCAGACTAATGGCCTTGCCGTTATCGGGCATAGATTTAAATAAATTTCTCATAACACGTCCTCCTTTCTTATTTCACCTTTAATGTTCCGGTAGTGTACTCTATCTGTATGCGGTCGAAAGCATTCAGTATCTCAAGATTCTGCTCCAATGTCTTTGTCTTGTCCCAGTTGAAGAAGAGTCGGATGCGCATGGTTTGGGCATTTGTATATTCTACCTTAACATGATAAAAATCGGCCATCTGAGCAAGGATAGTTTCCAACTTGGCATTGTCAAACACCACGGGCTTCATGTCGAGCGACTCATTGCTATCAGTTGTAAACACCTTTGCTGGCACTACTTGTTCTGTCGTAATCTTATCCTCCACAGCTTTGTTTGAAACAGAGAACTTAAACCAGCCAATTCTCACAGCTGCCAGGGTAATGCTCGAAAGGAAGATGATGCCGGCGATGGATGCTGCAATCTTCATTCGGTTACGATAATGGATGTTTGTTTCATCTGCATCAATCGACTTTGTCTTGCGATGTGTTTTGGTAAACTCCTTCCAAGCCTCGTCCACATCAACCTTCTGCGGGTTGGCTTTCTTTACGGCCATTCTTGTCATAGCCAGGTCACGAAGAATTTCCTTCATATCCTTATCGGCAAGCAAGTCTGCTACCTGCTCGTCAGTATATCTCTCGGGATGCTCTTGCATGTCAAAGAGTATCAGCCGCTTTTCGTCTTTGTTCATGTCTGTCATTGTTTTTGCTTATTTAAAATGTTCTCTAATCCGGTCCATCGCCTTAGAGAGATGGTTGAACACCGTCACCTTGCTTACTTTTACTTTGTCGGCTATCTCTTGATATGACATATCTTGCAGATAGCGCAGGCGGAAAATAAGTTTTCGGATGGGCGGTTCAAGATTATCGATAAGAAGCATCAATTGTTCGAGTTGCTCGTCAGTTTCTTCCGAAAGAATGACGTCGGCATCATCGAGCAACGTTTTCACTACTCTCTCCTTTACGCTCTTATGAGCTATCAGGTTGAGGCAACGGTTTCGCACGCTCCGCATCAAATAGCCTTCTTCGCTCTCAGGCAATAAGACTATGTTGTCAACAAGAATTTGGGTAAATACCTCGCTCACCACATCCTTGCTTTCGTCGTCGTCCGAGAGAATGTATCTGGCCAGATTGTACATCTTCTCATAATACCGACGAAACATCTGTTCTATGTCTTTTTCCTGTTTCATACATTCTATATACAGTTAAACCTAGCGAAAAACTAAGCAAAATAATGACTATTTTCAAAAAAGGCAGCATAGACGATGGGAAAGCAGTGTTTGACAAACATGAAGAATGCATTCTGTAGCTTGTTGTACTACATTATTGTGGAAACTTCATATCAAAGAGTCTGATTTGAAATCACCTCCTTTTTATAGTTATAAATGCCTTATGATAAAAAGAATCATAAAAGCAACAATATTTACGTGTTTATGAAAAGTTAACAATGTTATCAAACGTTGGGTTCTGAAAAAAACGTACATTGTACGCAATGAAAAGTTTGATTTTCGTGTGTTGTATAAAAAGCATTTTTTTTGTTTTATTTTAGCTATTTATAATAGCTAACGGGGAGGATTAGTTCCCACGCTTTCCCTTTGTTTAACTTTTCCTATTTTGGGAACAATAGGAACTGCTAATTGTTTATTTTTATGAGAAAAGTTAAAATCAGGCATGTCGTTTATTTGTTATGTATTTGTTGCTTGTCTTTAGGCTTGTTAGGTTCATGCAAATATGATGACTCGGATTTAGTGGAACGAGTGGATAATTTGGAAGGTCGTTTGGCGAAATTGGAAGAACAATGTAAGCAGATTAATGCCAATATTAACTCCTTGCAGATCATTGTTAATGCATTAAAAGAGGCCAATCATATTACTTCTATTTCGAATTTGGTGGAAAATGGAGTGGAAATCGGCTATAAGATTGAGTTTGCCAAGAGAGATCCTATTCATATCTATCACGGAAAAGCCGGAGCCGATGGTGCTAGAGGGGAAGACGGATATACTCCTTTGATAGGTGTGAAAAAGGACAAAGACGGGATTTATTATTGGACATTGGACGGCAATTGGCTGACAGACAATGATGGAAATAAAGTCCGGGCTCAAGGTTTAGATGGTAAAGATGGTTACAACGGTAAGGACGGCAAAGATGGTGAAGACGGAAAGGATGGTAAAGACGGCAAAGATGGTTTTAATGGAAGTGACGGCAAAGATGGTAAAGATGGTTACAACGGTAAGGACGGCAAAGATGGTGAAGACGGAAAGGATGGTAAAGACGGTGAAGACGGAAAGGATGGTAAAGACGGCAAAGATGGTTATAATGGAAGTGACGGTAAAGACGGTAAAGATGGTTATAATGGGAAAAATGGCGTGACTCCTAAATTGCGGATTAAAGACGGCAATTGGGAAGTTTCCTACAATAATGGTGTGAGCTGGGAAACACTGGGTTCTGCCACCGGTGGAGTTGTGCCATGTCCGATTAAGAGTGTAGAAGTAAAAGGTCGGTATGTCCTCTTTACGCTGAATTCGGGAGATGAAATCAAAATTCCTTTATATAACGCGATTACGATTAAGTTTGAGGAGACAACAATAGGAATGGGAGCAAGTAGCCAGATAGACTTGCTTTATACATTGACGGGTGGTGACAATGTAAAGGTTTCTGCTATCGGCGAAGGTGTTCGCACCAGTGTTGACGAATCTGCTAAAAAGTTGACGATTACGACAGATGTGAATTTCACAGGAGGAAAAGTGTTGGTTCACGCAACGGATGGCAATAATGTCGCTACTGTGGAACTGACAATTGTGAAGGAGGTACTTGTTTATATTGAATATGGAGCGACGGAAGAGTTATCTTATGATGGAGCCTTTTCGGGTATTGATGTAGAATTCATAAAAGAAAAGAGTACATTCTCTGATTCTGATAAGAAAGGCAAATGGGCATTCAAAGGAAGTATAAAGAGGGTTGTGTCCAGTGCATTTAATGGTAAAAAATCTTTGCTGAGTATTATTCTTCCAGAGGGAATTACCTTTATTGATAATAGTGCCTTTTTAAATAGCGGTCTTGAAGCCATCACTCTTCCTGAGAGTCTGATGGAAATTGGCCAATCCGTTTTTTTAGGAACTCAGTTGAAAGAGATTACAATTCCGGCGAATGTGGAATCTTTGGGAAGTTCTGCTTTTGAGAGTAGTGATGCAGGAACTATGCCATTAGAAAAGGTGATTTTTAACGGAAGTAAGATTAAGGAAATTGAACCGTACACTTTCAAGAACTGTGTAAATCTTAAGGAGATTACGTTGCCGGAGAGTTTGATGATAATAGATTATAATGCTTTCTTTGGTTGTTCCTCATTAACCAAAGTGGTGATTCCGGATAATGTTTCTGAAATTGGAAAAACAGCCTTTTTGGGATGTACATCTTTGACAGAAGCAACGATAGGCAGAAGCGTGAGATCCATAGGCGAAAAATGTTTTGATGGTTGTGAGAAATTAGCTACGGTCATTTGTAAGGGAGAAAGTCCGGCGAGATTAGGTGTAGGAGCCTTTATGAAAGATGAAGAGCGCTCAGGAACAAAGTATATTAAAAGTATTAAAGTTCCTACAACAGCAGTTTCTATATATAAGAACGCAGCAGGGTGGAAAGACTTTAGTGATAGAATCAGTGGTTACTAGCAGTAGGTAAAATCTAATCGGTCATTGGAAGCAGGTGAAAATCTGGTTTTAATGACCGTTTTGGGTTTATGATACATTGCCCATTAGTCCCAGCCGAGCCTCTTTACAATGCTTGAATCGGCTGGGCTTTTTGTTTATAGACAGATGGAAAAATAAATTCAGAAAAGAATACAAAACTTTACGAAAATCTTATATATTTGCCGATAAGCCTAAAATAATCCTATAATTGATAAAAATAGTAAAGTTATGAAGAAGATTCTAAGTTTGTGTATTATGGCACTGGTGGCAATGAATATGTTTGCTCAGAAAGACGTGACAACTTTTTTAGGAATCCCTGTGGATGGTACTATGTCTGAAATGAAGCAGAAATTGCAAGCGAAGGGCTTTACTCTTAAAAAAGAGGATTCTGAAGAGTATTTTGATGGAGAATTTAATGGTGTGGATGTCCATGTTTTTGTTGTGACGAACAATAATAAGGTTTGCCGTATCATGGTTATGGATGCCACTCCTCTGAGTGAAGCGGACATAAAGATCCGTTTTAACAATTTGGTTGAGCAATTTGAAAACAATGACCGATATGTTTCTTTTGAAGAGAATAGAATACCGGAAGATGAGAAAATCTCTTGTGGGATGAAAAATCAGCAGAAGAACTATGATGCTGTATTCTATCAGTCGCCTAATACAGGAAAAGCGGAAGAGGAAATCATGGAAAAGCAGGCACGAAAAGAGTTGCTGAGCCGATATACCGAAGCGCAATTGGCAAATCCGACAGAAGAAATGAATAAAGAGATGGATGAAATTGCATCAAAAATTGCCATGGACTTGATTGCCAAGAAATCTGTATGGTTCAGAATTAGCGAACAGGATGGTGGCTATTGTATCAACATCTTCTACGATAATGAATACAATCGTGCCAATGGAGAAGATTTGTGATAGTAAAATGTTGTCCTGTTAATAGGATAGAAGGTGTGTCATAATTGCAAGCTGCTCAAAACAAGTGCTGACAAGATCTTGGTGATTTCTGGCGCACCATAACGATGCCATATCTTAGTTGGGGAATTTCCCCCGTTTTGGCTGCCAAACCTCATTTTCGGGAAGAATACCTAAAGATACAAAAAAGCCAACTAATTCACAATACTTTGTGTATAAATTAGTTGGCTATTTTATAGTATTTACTGAATGTCCCTTATTATTGACAATGCCTTGATGCCAAAACCTATATGGTGGATTCTCCGTGTGTTCCATCACGTCCTCCTTTCTTTATTGGGGTTATACTTCGGTTCTTTCCGTTGCGGGCGGGTCTTTTCCCGCCCGACGGTTTACTGCTTCCTCAAGGTAGGCAATGCTCCGTTAAGTTCGTAACGCCACCCTGAGCCTGCGTTCTGCAAGGCGGTGTTCATGGCATCAACGGCTTTTTGCCAAGTAACGACAGAGCCGTCCACCTTCGTGGCTTCGGTGACTTTGTTATTGTAGCCGATACCTTGTTCATGATTGTTCTTCCAATAGCAGGCGATCACGGTGGAGTAGTTTTCTTAAAAAATACAGTTTTTTATGAGAATTGTCGTTTGAGCACTTTTCAAATTGTCGTTTAGACACTTTTTTGTCGAATTAGCACTTTTTGTCGTTTGAGCACTTTTTAAAAATGGGTTTCTGTGACCTTTTTCAATGGCTTTTTACTACACAAATTATTCCTTCAAGATGACATAAAGAGCGTTTATGCCTTTATTCCACTGTAAGTGACTGAGGTCGCATTTCGAAAGCAACGCATCAGTTTGCAATTAGGACGCACCGTCTTTTTATTGATATGTTATAGTAAGCCCCTCTGAAACTACTCGATAAGTAACCCCTCTCCCTGCTTACTAAGCAGGCCTTCGACTACTTAGTAAGCAGACCAAGCTCTACTTAGTAAGCAGATCAAGCTCTACTTACTAAGTAATTTTCAACCTTTTCGATAAGCAGTTTTTTGGAGCAGCCGTAGGTTTTAGTGGGATGTTCGGAGTTACAGCGGCATCTTTTGCTACAGCGACAACTGGTTTTACAGCAGGAGCAACAAGTGGATTTATATTAAATACTTCGAATTCTTTATTGGCAGGTGAAAATTTTAGAACAGCCCAAGGCCAACGCCATGGATGAAAGCGAAATAGCATCAATAATGTGAATCCAATGCGTTGCCATTGGGTAATGTTTGTGGGTAACAGCGGGCTGAAAGCCCAAAGTTCTTCACAGCCCAAGGCAACGCCTTGGGTATAATTTGATTATTAGTTATGCGCCCTGAAAGAGGCAAAAGTGAAAGAGGCATTGTATTTTTGAAGGGAAGTTTTGTTTGCGATGCTTTTACTGTTATTTTTGTGATATAGTTAGGAAAAGATCCTGCTACAATCTCAAAATGGTGTACCAACACCTCACAACCAGATTTAGTAACATTGACCAAGGTAGCAGCTCTATTGGATGTTGATGTTCGTCAGCTTATCAATAAAACAAAGGGTATTAATACTGATGATTGAAAAATCATTAGTTTAGTTAGATTGAAGGAGTTTTGTGACAAAGTTGTTGCATAATAAGAGATTTTAATAATTACGGTTTAATCATATGATAGAGATATTATAAGAAGTATAAAATCATGGCAAAAATAATTGTTAAGAATAAAACGATAAAGACTCTATCTAAAAATGGAGTCGATTATATCTGCATCACAGATATAGCGAAGCAAAAGAATGCAACAGAACCCAAAGATGTGGTTAAGAATTGGTTACGTTCTAAAAATACATTGGAATATCTTGGACTTTGGGAGCAGTTGAACAACCCTAGTTTTAAAGGGGTCGAATTCGACCCCCTTTTGAGAGAAGCAGGCTCAAATGCATTTACTATGAGTCCGACTCGTTGGGTAGAGCTTACAAGCGCTGTTGGTATTATTTGTAAAAGTGGAGCAAATGGAGGAACCTATGCACAAAGGGACATTGCGTTTAAGTTTGCAAGTTGGGTATCAGTAGAATTTGAATTGTACTTGATAAAGGAGTTCCAACGACTGAAAGAGGAAGGGCAAAAGCAGATAGGTTGGTCTGCCAAGCGTGAACTGTCCAAGATAAACTATCGTATTCATACGGATGCAATCAAAGCTAATCTTATTCCGGCAGAGGTGACACGCGAGCAAGCGGCAATCAAGTATGCCGACGAAGCGGATGTCCTCAACATTGCTATGTTTGGTATGACGGCGAAACAATGGCGCGAACAGAATCCGGGAAAGAAAGGAAATATCCGTGATTATGCCAGTATCAACGAACTCATTTGTCTCTCTAATATGGAGAACCTTAATGCTGTATTCATCAATGATGGGATGCCTCAATCTGAACGCCTAATCAAACTTAACCAGATTGCCATTCAACAGATGAAGATTCTTGGAGAAACAGAAGGAAGAAAACTACTAAAGTGAAAATGACAATGGTGCAAAAGAAATATACTCAGGCGCAACAAGTAATAGACACCCTTCGTAAAACAGGAGGATATGCTACTCTTGGCGATTTGTATCGCCTTGTTGATACGAAATTGTGGGCAACCAAGACACCCAACGAATCAATTCGAAGAATTGAGCAGCAATCTGCCGAGATTTTCAAAATCCAACCAGGCCTTTGGGCTTTGGAGGAATGCCGTGAAGAAGTGATGCACAAATTTGACATCCAACCTAAGGAAGAAAAGAGTGTTGAGCAATTTACACACGGTTACTATCAAGGACTTATCATTGAGATTGGGAAACATCCAACTCAAAAACCTTTACGCCTTCTTGTTCGGATGATTCTGGCATCAACCAATCAAGGCGATTGGATTCTTGACCCATTTAGTGGCAGTTCCGTTTGTGGGTAACAGCGGGCTGAAAGCCCAAAGTTCTTCACAGCACTAAGGCAACGCCTTGGGTATATAGAGTAATATATCAATCGCCCTGAAAGAGGCAAAAGTGAAATTGTGACAATAATCATTTCGTTTATTGTTGCTGGTATATCGTATTTGGCAAATGGCAGCTCTACCGTACTTTTGCCCCTGTAGGGCGTAACCCATTATTTATCACATACCCAGGGCGTTGCCCCGGGCTAAGGAGACCATTGGGCTTTCAGCCCGTTGTTGACGCACAAACAATCATCCAAAAACATTCGGCGTAAGCCTCCGGTAAAGTACGTATTTTCTGCAATCTCTTCGTCCAGTATCTTTGTACCCAAAAATAAAACTTATGA
>CAKVBA010000020.1 GCA_934725305.1 uncultured Parabacteroides sp.
TGATTTAAATATCAAGGATTTAGGATAAACTTCACGTGAAAAAATACTGTTTTTTTCTTTGCAGCGTTGAAGTTGGGGTAAGCATCAACGAGACCTCAAAGATGAATGAAGTCATTGAAAAGATTGAATTGATACCTTTACAAACCGATACAAACTGCTTTGTTTCGGCCTACGACAAAGTGGAATATAGCAAAGAGCTGGACATGTATATGCTTTTAGACAAACGAATGGTTGTATCTCTCTTTGGTGGAGATGGAACCTTTTTAGGAGATTCTAAGAACCATATAGGAGATAGTCCTAATGAATATAGAACGGCAGTGGATGTGAGTTACAATCCCCACTCCAAATCCATAGAAATATTGAATCCTTTCGGTAACATTTATCGATATGATACCTCTTTTCAATTCCAAGAAAAAATCAGCCTTGAAAAGAATGATAAAGTCTATGCTCGTTTTTATCCCCTCAGCAAAGATGAATATATACTTACACCTGCCATGACTGGCTATCAAGATGCCATTTTGCTCTTTTGCAATTATACAAACAAACAGATAGCTAAACAGGTCAGTTATCAAGAAGACTGCATTTCGTCCATCACCATGAACTATAATCCCTTCTTCAAGGTAAAGAACGAACTTATCTTTTCTCCGCTAAATCTGAATTATCATTTTTATCGAATCGATAAGACTCAACAGAAGATCACCCCTATCATTCAACTCGATTTACAGAAGGATGCCATCAACAGAACTTCATTGATCGATCAATTTGGAGAACCCTCGCGAAAGAATAACGATCGGGAAAATGTAGAACAGAATCTTAAGGTATTGAATGAAATCAATGCTCACCTGCTCAATTCCGGCCAACCTTTACCTATCATCAAATTCTACAATGAAAGATATGTCTATGTTTATTTCCTGCAAAAGAATAGACGAATCAGCTACATCTATAATAAAGAAAGACATCAAAGCTATCTATTAACAGATAAAGCTCCCCAAAGATTATATTTTTGCTTGGGATTACAAGATAACTGTCTCTTTGCGCTCGTTCAGCCTTATGAGATAGAGGAATATATTGATCCTGCTCTTCTATCTACTGAACACCAACAGATCCTTCAATCCATCCAAGACGAAGACAACCCCATTGTGGTTAAGTACTATTTGAAATAACGACAGCTCTTTTCAAATGGAAATCCTTTGACAATCCCTCTCTTTTTTCTATTTTCACGAAAAAAGAGAGGGATTTCTTATGCAATCTATACTATTAAAACTCATCTTCCGCAGTTGGTGGAGAAACAAACTCTTTGCTGTCATCTCCATCATCAGCCTGGCCGTTGGACTCACCTGCACCAACATGCTCATCTCCTATGTGCTATACGAATTGGGCATCGAATCGGACAATCCCAATAAGGAGCATATCATCTACATGGCCCAAGATTCACCGATGGCCAGTGGCGAACAGGTGTCATACATCGCCGGCAACATTCCTATAGAGCTAAAGGAACGCTATCCCGAAGTTCGCTCCTTTTTGCGCACCAACCAGCTGCAGAGCGAATATATCCGCATCGGTGACAACAGCTATGAATCTCCGCTTATCCTATCGGCCGACACCACACTGACCGACCTCTTCTCCTATCAAATAGTGGCAGGCAATCTGAAACAGGCGTTAAGTGAATCGGGAAAGATTGCTTTGACAGAAACATATGCCCAAAAACTCTTTGGAGAGCAAGATCCAATAGGACAAATGCTCTTTATCTACTCGGAAGAGACCCGAAAAGAGACACATTATGAGGTGGCTGCTGTGATTAAAGAATATCGCCAATCTTTCCTCTCATTCGATGCTGTTGTAGGCAATAGCAGTTCGTTTTGGGGCGGTCCCACACTACTCTTGGTTAATAGCTCTTTCAATAGCAAGACCTTTGGCCATAAACTGAAAGAGGATCATGTACCCACCTTGCAAGGAAACATTGGTCAATATTACTTCTACACACTGCAGGAGAGCTATTTCCACTACAATCACTACAATCAGGAGAGCATCTCCTATTTCAACCGCAATCAGAAAACGCTGCTCTATGTGGGATTCTTCTCAGCTCTGCTGATCCTGTTGATTGCCTGTTTCAACTACATCAATCTGAGTTTCTCGCGCATCTTGCAACAGGTGAAGATGATCTATATAGAAAAGCTGGTGGGATCAACACCTCGTCAGATCTATACCCAACTGCTGGCAGACACCTTCATGACGGTATTGATAGCCTTCGGACTATCTCTGCTCGTCACAGTGCTGTTGCTGCCCCATTTCAATCAGATGGTGTCGGGGCGACTGACACTCTCCTTCTTCTTCAGCGGACAGGTGTTGCCACTCTTGGTGTTTTTCATCCTGCTCTTCTCCCTGTTGCCGGCCAACTATATGAGCCATAAGATTATCGGTCTGTCTGAGACCCACTATCGCAACAGCTTTACGGGAGTGAGTCGACAGCGCATCACCGCTACGTTGTCAGTGGTTCAATTTGCCATCTCCATCGGACTGCTGTTTGCCCTATTTACCAGCAGCCGCCAACTCCATCTGATTCAAGACCGGGGAGAAGGCTTCCTGCATCTCTATGAGATAGCCGATTGGTCGGAAGATGCTCCTGCCTACATAGCCCGTTTTGCGCAAGAGGCCCGACGGAATCCACAGATTGATCAGATCTCCCTACAAAAGGGTTCTCTCTTTTTCTATAACCTACGCCAGCTGATTATCAAAGATGAAAAGGGTGGAGAAAGATACTATTCCATGGCACAATTCTGTGGAGACAGCCTCTATTTAGATCTATTGCACTTGCCCATCTTACAGGGACTTCCCATCGAAAAGGCCCAACAAATCTATAAACATCCGGTCTATATCAACGAGACCTTTGCCCGTGTATTGGTGCCGAAAGGGGATAATCCGGTGGGCAAACCGGTACATCTCTATGATACAGATTTTGGTTCGATGGAAAAACAGGGAGAAGAACCCACGGTCATTGCAGGCATTATCCGTGACATGCACACCCATTCTCTGCAAGAAGAGGTACAGCCCAGCATGACCTACATCCAAAATGATGCACTCTATAACAGTGTGTTGGTTCGTCTGCCCAGAAGCAATCAAGCCGAGAGTCTTGCCTTGTTAAAGAGATGTTGGGAGCAGGTCAATCCCAACCGACATGTCAGTTACACCGATCTCTATAGCAAATATCTGTCGCTCAACCAAAAGACGATCGAGTTCTTCCAACTTATACAGCTCTATGCTATAATCAGTCTGCTGCTGACGGCCTCGGGCCTGTTTGGCATTGTACTTTATGCCACAGAGCAACGTACCAAAGAGATTGGCATTCGCAAGATCAATGGCGCGGGACTGATGGATATTCTGCTATTGCTCTGCCAGCAATATCTTCTGTGGATTGCCATAGCCTTTGCCTTGGCTACACCCATCACTTGGTATTTGTTGGCAGATTGGTTGGCAGGCTTCCATTACCGCATCTCTATCTCTGGATGGGAAAGTCTGCTGGCTGGCATAACGGTTCTTGCCATCACACTGTTTATAGCCGGATTCATCAGCTATCGGATAGCCGTGCGCAACCCGGTCAAGGCTTTACGTAGTGAGTAGTAGCTCTACAAGTAAATCGGATAAGAGTATCCTGCTACTTCTATAATGCTTTAACGATTTCCACAGATAATCTGGTCATATCAGCAATATCTTCAGCTGATATGACCCTTCTGTTTCATTCGCTTAGCGGTAGCCATAGAGGATCTTTTTTCTCCTTCCGCTCTGCCTAACTCATGTTCCTTGATATAACTCTTTCGCATATTGGTGTCGAGCACATTTTTCCAATCACGATAGGTTCTTCAAACTTTCCCAATATTCACTCCGCATTTGTGGAGTAAAGGCTGCTATTTCTGTGGCTTCAAACAGACTCTTGAATACGCACTCATGCAGAGCGACAGGGCGTTCCTGCAGACCGGATAGATTACAGAGGGCAAACATCCATTTGTCGAGCATTGTTTCAAGCTCCTGCTCGGTCTTGTTGAACTTCGGCATTTCCAGATAGATAAAGGTCGGCTTGTTGCTGAACACTTCGCGTGTATGAAGGTCAACCAACTTTATCTGATGAAGGAAACGGTCCGATCCGCTATCATGGAAGATGAAATTGAGAATATTAATGACATAAATTTCTTTCAACCCATAATCCCATTCGCCCCGAGGAGCCTGCTCAAGGATTGGGAAAGTGGCATAATAGATACTGCGGTCTTTGAAAAACTGCGGTTCACCACGCTGTATTTCCACCAGGATCTTCTCGCCTTTGTCGGTCTCGCAATACACAACAAAGGCACCACGGCGATCATCTTCCTGCGTTTCCAAATATTCTGTATTCCGGTAGGTAACATTCGTGATTACCTCCTTGTCCAACAACAAGGCATTCAAGAAACTGATCAGCAGCTCCTTATTATCATCAGTTCCAAACAATAGTTTGAACCCAAAGTCGGTGTATGGATTGATATAACGGTCTTTCAGTCCTTCTGTTCCCCTATTTACTTTTGATTTATTTTCTTGAAACTTGAACGATTATCCTAATAAAAGTCATCTAAAAACACTTAAATCAGGCATTCAACACGCTTTGACTAAAAGATTACAAACGTTACCTGATAACCCGGCACAGGCCACTCTGCCAAACGAAGATCTCTACCCTGCCGGATCATCATCTGTCTGGAAAGCGACAACCCGATGCCCGAACCGCTTGTTTTGGTAGTAAAGAAAGGAACAAATATCTCCTGCCGCAGTTCAAGCGGAATGGATGCGCCATTATTGCTGACACACAATCCCTTTATCCAACGAACATCAATGCGAGTTGCCCCGGCCTCACAAGCATTCTTTACCAGATTGATCAATACCTGCCGCAACATTTGCTCATCGACCAACATCGTGACAGAGGAAGGAATGGAGATATGCCACTCTACATTCGTATAAAGCGGTTTCACTCCTTCAACAAAGGAGGCCAAAGAAACCTCCGTGACAACCGGCTCCTGCAGTTCGGCCAGCTTCCGGTAGTTCTCCACAAATAAGGAAAGGCCACGGGTTGTGTCATAAATCGCACGGATTCCCTCTTCATACGCTGTTCCGGTAATAGCCGGCGATTCCAGATAAGCCTGACTGATACTGGCAATAGGCGTCATAGCATTCATGATTTCATGGGTGAGCACGCGGGTTAACCGCTGCCACGACTCCACCTCATTGCGGGCAAGCAGCGACGCAATGTCTTGTCCGGTCTGATTAAGAGCCTCTTGCAACGCCCGTTCACCCCAAAACAAGCCCTTCAGTGGCAGGCGAAAGGTAAACTCCTCATTCCGAATAGCCTCACGCATCAGATGGGCTCTATCTTTCAACAGCTGCTGATGATAATAAAACCAACCGAAGAAGACAACAACAGCAAGGATAAGAATCAATAACAGAATCATAACTTCTTCATTTTAGTATAAAGTGTCTGCCGCGTGATACCCAACAGCTCTGCCGCCCGACTGATATTACCATGGCATCGCTCCACTACCTTTTGTACATGTTCTCGCTCTAACTGATCCAGCGAAACAACTGAACGGCTGTTATCAATCGCATCCTTTAAGATTCTGATCAGCTCCTGATTATCCCAAGGCTTGGTAATAAAATCGGCAGCGCCACTTTTCAGTCCGCGAACGGCCAGCTGCACATCTGCATAAGCCGTAATGAGGACAACCGGAATGCCGGGATGGCGTTTGTGTATCGCCTGCAACCATAACAGGCCATCATGCCCTGAATTGGTTCCGAGTGTGAAATTCATATCCAACAACACAACGTCAACCTCCTCTTGACTAAGCAACGGTAAGATTGTTTCTGGCGTTGTGCGTGTAAGGATCTTTTCAAACCATTCGGACAAACAGATCTTGACAGCTGTCAAGATAGCCGGATTATCATCGACCACCAATATTGTTCCATAATTTGCCATATATTATTTGTATCTATTTTTACTTTGTAAACAACCCAATGCGCCTCTGTACGTTTTTATGATGGTAAATATACATAAAAGATTGTATGATAATCATACAACAATGTGTCTAATTTTCATACAATCTATCAATAAAGCGTCAGACTCTCATGGGAAAAAAGAAAGTCACTTCTATCTTTATCGACGAATAACAAAACAGTAAAAGCATGAAAACGTATCTTGTCTTTTTAAGTCGCAACAAAATCTACACAGCTATTCAGTTTTTCGGACTTACAATAGCTTTCGGATTTATCATTCTGCTCGGGGCCTACGCCAAGACAGAATTCAGTGTAGGGAAAACACATCCCTATGCAAAAGAGATTTATGCCATCGGATCCAGCGATATGATAGGCATGACTTTGGGAACCGGACCGGAGTTTTTCCCCTCTCTGCCCGAAGTGAAAGAATGGACTCGAGTGACCAGAGAAAAGGAGAAAGACGTGACAATCGATAAAGATTATTACGTAACGAACATCTTGGCTATCGATTCCAACTTCTTCCGCTTTTTCCACTATGCTCCGCGTCTGATAACATCTTCTCAACCAGAGCTTCAATCTCACCAAGGCGTCATCCTTTCGGAAACATTCGCCCGCAAAGCCTTTGGCAACGAGAACCCAATCGGCCGCACACTGACCTATCAGAAAGATCAGACGTTAACGGTTGAGGGTATAATGAAAGATTTCGGACCTGAAGATCTATGGGAATCTGTTGACCTGATTATCCCGATGGAGCTGATGAAGAAAGAGTATCAATGGATGGATAATTTCGGTATGATCCAGACCTTTGTCAAACTGAATGAAGGAACTTCACCGGAATTATTCAAACAAAAACTATTGAATAAATATATCTCTTATTGGAAAGATTGGCAAGTTGAAAAAGGTAGCTTTTTATGGGGCGTTTCCCTGACCCGTTGGGATGATCTCTATTTTTCTCCGCTGAATAAATGGAGCATTCGTAATGGAAATCCGGAAACCGTAAAAATACTGTTGTTTGTGGCCTTGGTATTGTTGATCTCTGCTCTGTTCAACTATATCAATCTGACCGTATCACAAACCGGCAAACGGGCGCACGAGATGGCTACCCGCCGACTATTGGGTGACTCTTCTGCCCGCATCGTCTTACGCTATCTACAGGAATCCGTTCTCTTTACCTTTTTCTGTGGTTTGGCGGGCTGCCTCATTGCACTGCTAATAAAACCCTCTATGGATCAGATGCTATCAACGACTATCGTCTTGACTCCGAGCCTCACAAATATAGCATTTCTCGCCTTACTGCTGCTACTGACGGGTCTCGTTTCCGGCTTGCTTCCGGCAGGAATCGTAGCGCGCTTTAAGCCGCTGGATATTGTGAAAGGTAACTTCCGGCTACAAAACAAACTGCTATTCAGCCGCCTGTTTATTGTGGCCCAAAACGTCATCAGCACCGTATTGATCGCCATGGGACTAACGGCAGCAGCTCAGATGAATCACCTGATGACGCTATCTTGGGGATACAACACGAACGACCTTGCTTTCATCAGATCGTGGGAAATAGGTGCTACTATAGATAAACAACAGATACTAAAGGAACGGCTACAGGCTTTACCTCAAGTTGCAGAGGTATCCATTGCTCGTCAACTACCTATGGATTGTGGTCATAATGGCGTACATCAACCTGACGAAGAAGAAATATCGTGGCTCAATCTTTCCTGCATTGATAGTACCGCCTTCCGAATGTTGGGATTCCAAATCATCGAACAATATACCGATCCTGTGCCGGGCATGATGTGGATCACAGAAGAGACTCGCGACCGATATGGCATTTCTGCGCAAAAGCCCTATTTCGGCAATACGAATTATCTTAATAAGGTATGTGGCATCATACGCAACTATCAGTCTCTAAGTCCACTCTCAACACCGATGCCCGATTCACACAGTGCGGTTCAGATAATTGGTTCCAAAGGTTTTCTTAGCAAACAACTCCTTCGAACACAGGGCAACCATCAAGAGGCTCTGAAAGCCATCCGGCAAACCTGCCGCGAAGTAAGTCAAGAGATATTGGGATTTCCCAAAGAGTTACCGATGTGGTATATCGACGACTATATGCACGACGAACTGACCGGCGAACGGAAGAGCATGATGCTGGTGCTTTGCTTTATGCTGATCTCTATCCTCATCTCGGCCTTTGGTCTCTTTGCCATGTCGATCAGCTATAGCGAACAGCAGAGTAAACGAGTAGCCGTGTGCAAAGTGATGGGAGCATCCACCGGCAGCGTTGTATGGAGTCTTTCCCGTAGTTTCATGCTGCTCTCTCTATTGGCAAGCCTTATTGCTATACCTGTCAGCATAAAATCGATCCAGGAATATCTTTCGGAATTCTATTACCGTATCGATTTTCCCTGGTATATCATTATCATTTCGGTTGTAGCTGCCTGGGGCGTTGCGTTTGCCTCTATCATAGGCCAAACACTAAAAGTGGCACTCCGAAACCCGATAAAGAGTCTGAAAGCAGAATAAGTAATCATTATAACAGATATTACACCATGATAAAGATAGAACAACTAAGCAAGAGCTTCCGTACAGAAGAAATTGAAACCATTGCCCTCAACGGTATTGATCTTGAAGTGAAAAAAGGAGAATTTGTGGCTATTATGGGTCCCAGCGGATGCGGCAAATCAACGCTGTTGCATATTCTCGGATTACTGGATAATCCGGACCAGGGAAATTACTTTCTGGATGGCGAAGAGGTGGGACACCTGAAAGAGAAAGACCGGACACGCTATCGCAAAGGGCGCATCGGTTTCGTGTTTCAAAGTTTCAACCTGATTGACGAACTGACAGTGGAAGAGAATGTTGACCTGCAGTTGAAATATCTCGGTGTGGCCAAGGCCGACCGCAAACAGCAGGTGCTCGACATCCTTCGTAAGGTGCGCCTCAGCCAGCGGGCCAAACATTATCCGCAGCAGTTGTCGGGCGGTCAACAGCAACGTGTTGCCATCGCGAGAGCTATCGTTGGCAAGCCAAAGCTGATATTAGCCGATGAGCCTACCGGCAATCTCGACTCGAAGAACAGCCATGATGTGATGGAGCTGCTCAAGCAATTGAATGCAGAAGGAACAACCATCGTGATGGTGACTCACTCGCAACACGATGCCACTTATGCCGACCGCATCGTCAACCTATTTGACGGACAGATTGTAACTGAATTAACCGAGTGGTAACAGGAAACCGATATGAGGTGTGTCAGAATCAGTAAGAAAGCAACGAAGCCATTTTACTGTTCTGACACCATCCTCGGCTTTTCGCCTGTTTCTAACGACCGAGGTTTACAAATCTCTCCACAACTCTTCCTTCTCAAAGAGTGTATTCCGCCGGCAATATCGGCATCGCTCCATTCTGCGTACAGACAAAAGCGGAAACCTCTACGGCTTTACGATGGGCTTCGGCCACCGACAAACCCTTCAAGATACTCGAAGTGAAGGCAGCGGTAAACGAATCTCCGGCTCCTACGGTATCGGCCACTTCTACCTTTGGTGTTGCCAAGAATGTCATGTTTCCCGAAGTGAAAATGTAGCTGCCATTCACGCCACAAGTCAGAATAAGCATCTTCAGGTCATAACGGTCCAGCAGTACCCAACATTTGCTTTGCAGATCTGTGCCTGGACAACCAAACATACGGCTAATAGTGATCAATTCCTCATCGTTTATCTTCAAGACGTTGCAACGCTTCATAGAGTCGTCGAGTATCTCTTTGTTAAAGAAACCCTGACGAAGGTTCACATCAAACACAATCAGAGTCTCTTCGTCTTGCGGCATGGCGTCGATGAAGCGGTTGATTGTGTTGCGCGATACCACGTTTCTTTGTGCCAGAGAGCCGAAGCAAACCGCACATGTTTTATGAGCCAACTCCTCCAGTTCCGGAGTGAAAGGAATATTGTCCCAAGCCACATTTTCCTTGATCACATATTGGGGAACGCCCACCTGATCAATCTCCACCTGTACAACTCCCGTAGGATAAGCCACTGTAGCTATGGCTGTTTCGAGTTTCTTCTCCTTGAAGTTGTCCAATATCAGTTTACCAAGAATATCATCACCCACGGCACTTACTACGCAACTCTTCAAGCCGAACTGAGAAACATGATATGCAAAATTGGCCGGCGCACCACCAATCTTCTTGCCTTCGGGCAACATATCCCACAAGGCTTCACCGATTCCAACGATTACTTTATTTTCCTTCATGATATTATAATTTATGAGTTTTTAATTTTCAACGTATAAAACAGCAGATAAAACACACCGATTGTCATCACTGCCACAGCTCCTATCTGTCCGATGATATCTGCGGCAAAGCCCATGGCCAACGGAAAGATTGTACCACCAAAGATACCCATAATCATCAGCCCGGACACTTCGTTCTTCTTCAACGGCATAGTAAACAGGGCTTGAGAAAAACAGATAGAGAAAATATTACTGTTGCCAAAGCCTATCAGTCCGATACCTATATATATAGGCCAAAGCGTCTTACAGACAAAGAGCATTCCCATAGCCAACAACATCATTGCCACGCTGAACACCATGAACGACTTGGCCGACACTTTGCGTAGGATAAACGAACCAAGGAAGCAGCCGGCTGTACGGAAGATAAAGTAAACACTGGTGGCAAAGGCTGCATCTTCCAAAGGCAGAGACAAACGCTCCATCAAAATCTTCGGTGCCGTAGTATTGGTGCCCACATCAATTCCTACATGACACATGATGCCGAGGAAACAGAGCAGGATGAACGGATGGCCCAGCAGTTTAAGGCAATCAACAACACTTGATGCCTTGTCGGGCTTCTCTTCTTCAATGGGAGTGGCGGCAAGAACAGCAATCGTGAGGAAACTGACTACCGCATAGATAACAAACAACGCACGCCAGCCCAAACCGAATGTAGGCATGTATGTCACAGCGCCCCACGAAGCCAATATCGGCGCCAGAAAAGAGGAGATGGCTTTCACAAACTGTCCGAAAGTAAGCGTAGATGCCAGCTTGTCGCTTCCTATCAGGTTCGTCACAAGTGGATTAAGCGAAGTCTGCATGATTGCATTTCCTATGCCCAAAAGGGAAAAGGCCACAAGCATAATAAGGAAGCTATCGCCCATAATGGGGATAACAAGCGACAGAGTCGTCACCACAAGACTGAAAAGTACGGTCTTCTTACGGCCTATACGATTCATCAGCATTCCCGTTGGTACGGAGAATATAAGGAACCAGAAGAAGACGAGCGATGGGAAAAGATTGGCCTGTGAGTCGGTCAGTAAAAGATCTTTCTGCACATAGTTGGAGGCCGTTCCTACTAAATCGACAAAGCCCATGGCAAAGAAGCAGAGCATAACAGGAATCATCTGCATAAAGAAATTCTTCTTTTCTACTGAATATGTGTTCATATAAAACAATATGTTACAAGTTAATATTTGAGTGAATAAACTCTGAGATTGCTCACCTTGGCCGTTCCGTTATCGGATTGCAACAAAAGGTGGGTGTAGGGCGAAGTGGGGAAAACCAAATTGGTCTGGACAAAACGTCCTGCTTTCTCAAACACTTCGATACTGCTACGGTCTATGAAGATGCGCAGGCTCACCTTACCCTCTTTGCCATGAGTGGGATTAACGGTGACAGAGGGAAAGTCTTGACTGAAATCGACAAGTCCGCTACGAGTGCGGTCGAAAGAGAATTGGCCCTTTTGCGCGTCAAACGTCATTGTCACCTGTTCTTGATGCTCATTCACAAGGGTCAATGTTATAGAAGAAGAGCGGCGGGCATCCAAATCCATCTCAATCTCACAGATGCCATCTTTGCCGGAGGGTAACGAAATCTTTTTCGCCTTTTTACCAATGTTCAGGTGAGTAGAACCATTCGTGATACGGTCTCTCAGATTCAGCATTTCCGGAGATGGAACGGAAGCAAGATAGCACTGACCGTCGTCATCGCGAAACAGCGACAGATCACGCGGCAATGTATTGGCACTACGGAATTGTTTGGTGGGCACTTCGGCGGCATACTGCCAATTGCTCATCCAACCTATTACCGTACGCCTATCTGCCGGAGTATCACTCCAACTGACAGTAGCATAATGGTCTTTGCCATAATCCATCCATTTAGTGGGCACATTGCCATCGGCATCCCTATCGGCCTTGAAATTCTTTCCATCAAATTCACCCACAAAGTATTGTGTAGCACTTCCTCCTTGAGGACCGCCCGGATTGATATTGCACAGTAGCACCCACTTCTTCTCGCCTGTATTCGAAACGGGCAGTTGGAAAAGGTCGGGACACTCCCACACGCCACCTTGTGCACCAAGATCCTTGCCAAATCGGCTCTGTAATGTCCATTGCTTCAAGTCTGGCGAAGTAAAAAAGAGCATCTCCTTCTCCAACGCATGAGCCAGTACCATTGTCCACAATTTACTTTCATCATTCCAAAACATATTAGGGTCGCGGGCTTCGCTCTCCAAAGTAAGCACAGGATTAGCAGGATAGGTATTAAAGGTTTGTCCTCCATCCGTGCTATAAGCAAGACTTTGTATCTGACTCTCGGCGGCCGATGTGTACAAAGCCACAATGCTGTTTGCGCCGAAACCAGCACTATTCCTACTATCTACGGCAGAACTACCACTGAAAATCATACCCAATCCATCAGGCTGAAGCACGGCTTTGTGGTGTTCCCAATGAATAAGGTCGCTACTGGTGCTGTGTCCCCAAGAAAGATTTTGCCACTTCGAACCGTAGGGATTCCATTGGTAACACAAATGCCACACACTATCTTTATATACCATGCCATTAGGGTCGTTCATCCAGCCATAGAGAGGCGTATGATGATACGCAGGACGATACTTTTCACGATTGGCCGTGTCAAAAGTGTTGCTCACCGTAAAGTTCTTCCAACAAGCATCTTCTTTAGCTTCACGCACCGTAGCACGACTTTGCGGAGTAACGATGTTCAACAAGAGGTTCTTTCCACGGTAAGCCGCAAGGTCAAAAGGCACAGTATAATCTACCTTCGAGATGGCAAGCCTGACGTTTAACGTGCGTTCCAGTTTTCCATCCACAAGGATATGGACGGCGGACTCTTCTGCCGATTCTTGCACAGGCAAACAGAGATATTTACCTTGACCTGTCACCTCAATTAAAGTGTTATTTACACCAAGGTGCTTCACGGTCACTCCTTCTTGCTTTTGGCCCGACGAAACGCCCGTTACCAAGAATGCAATAGATATTAGCATACATGCTCTTTTTACTAATCTGTTCATATCAATAGCGCATTATTTAATTGTTTTATTCTGCTGCAAATCTACCCTCTTGCTCCCATACACAATAGAATTATTCGTGCAAACACTATTGAAATTGTTGCATCACATCAAATTTATAGAAGAATGCACAGTTTTTCATAGTATCACCCGTGGTAAGATTAGCTCGGCATGGAAATGAAACTCTGCCGAAAAAGGCTCACAACACCCTTTTTGGGAAAAGGACGGCAGCTTTTTGAGAAAAGGGCGCACCCTTTTTGGGAAAAGGACGACAGCTTTTATTTGAACGATATTTGAACAATGTTTGAATACGATACACAAACGCTCTTTTAAACGCCTTCATGATACTCCGCCAATAGTTATTGTATTTTTATCACGATAGTTGTTCCTAAAAACGAGTGACAAATCCATTAGAAACAACAGGCCATTCCCTGGAATTGACAGACGAATCCGTTCCGACCTCAACAGTCTCTCAAAAGAGTCTATAGACTGTGTTTCAGTGGTCTATAGACTTTTCGGAATTAGTCTATACACTTTTTGAAAAAAGGGTATAGACTTTTTTGAAATTGGGTAGGCACTCCGTTCAGATTGGGTAGGCACTCCGTCGGAAAGGAATAGGCACCCAATTTTCCCAAATAGCCTACTCCATTTTGGCAGGGTTAACAGCCTCTTATCGGCTTGATGGCTTATTGTATTTTAGAGCCAATATACAACCACCCAAACGTTGCCATTAAGCAACACTCCCTCTTACACGATCAAAAACAATCAAAATTTCATAAGTTTAATTCTGCCATTGGCCTGTTTTTTCGTAATATTGCATTCGTTGATTGAATCTGCATATTATTTTTGCCTTTAAATGTAAAATATCTAAAGACCAGTTTGTGCCATGAAAAATATCATATATATCCTTTTGGCTTTTTTGTTTGTCTGCCTTTTCTTTTCAGGTTGCCAAGAGAAAAAAATATTCCGCATAGGCGTTTCCCAGTGTAGCTCCGATGACTGGCGAAACAAATGCAATGATGAAATATTGCGTGAAATCATGTTCCATCCCGAAGCATCGGTAGAAATACGCTCCGCCGAAGACAACAACGAGAAGCAAAAAGAGGATATCCGCTACTTTATGCAGAATCATTTCGATCTTATCATCTGTGCGCCCAACGAGGCAGACGCCATAACACCCATCGTAAAGGAGGCATACGAAGCCGGGATTCCCGTCATCATCTTCGACCGCAACATCCACGGTGAAAGCTACACTGCCTATATCGGTGTGGACAACTTTGGCATTGGTGAGTCGGCCGCTCTCTATGCCAATCACTTGGTAGGCAAAGGCGGAAAGGTCATTGAGATTTATGGTCGCCCCGGTTCAACGCCTGCCATTGAACGACACAATGGCTTTATGAAAGAGGCGACACATTATGGACTTCAAGTGCTCGATACGGGATACGGCAACTGGAATTACGAAGATGCCTCTGCTGTGTGCGACTCTCTATTTCATATATATAAGGATATTGATTTAGTATATGCCCATAACGACCGTATGGCAATTGCGGCCAGTGATGTGGCCCGCCGCCTTGGATTGAAAGTAAAAGTAATCGGTATTGATGCAGCACCTGAGATAGGAATGCGTGCTGTTGTCGATAGTGTGATTGATGCCACATTCCTCTACCCCACTGAGGGTTATCGACTTATCCGTACGGCTCTTGCCATACTGAAGAACGAGCCCTACGAACGATGGTCGGTCTCGCCCAAATCGTCGGCGGTAGATCTCTCCAATGCCGACATCTTACTTCATCAGAATGATATTTTGAAAGAAGAGACCAACAAAATAAAAATGCTGAAAAGGCAAATGGATGAATATTGGAATCAGCACTCGATGCAGACCACATTACTCTATTTCACTATCGCTTTTCTATGCTTATTGTTTATCGTATTGTTCCTGCTGCTTCATGCTTTTTGGCAAAAGAAGAAGTATCAGACAGAGCTTCAAGAGCAGAATCATCTATTAGAAGCGCAACGAGACACCGAAAAGGCTTTGAACGAGCAATTGCGCATTGCCACGCAGTCGAAGCTTATCTTCTTCACAAACGTTTCACATGATCTGCGCACACCTCTCACTCTGATAGCAGATCCGGTGGAACAATTAGCCGAAGCCACCAATCTTACACCTCAACAGCATACGCTTGTGCGGATTGCCAATAAAAATATCCGGATATTGAAACGCCTGATCAATCAAATTCTCGACTTCCGCAAATATGAGAACGGAAAGCTCGACATCCACTTGCAGGAAGTCTCTTTTGCCACACTTATTCGTGAATGGGCCGAGGCATTCAACGTTACTGCACGGAAATGTGATATCACTCTTGCCATCGACCTCGACATTGCGGACGAATTCACCCTTGCCATCGATACCGAGAAGATGGAGCGCATCTTCTTCAATCTATTGTCGAATGCCTTCAAATTCACGCCTCATAACGGGAAGATCACTTTTTACTGTACTGCATCCGATAGCGAACTGGTATTCTCAGTAACAGATACAGGAAAAGGTATCAACCGCGACGAGATAGGAAACATATTCACCCGTTTCTATCAGGTAGATAAAGTGCATCCGCAAGGCTCTGGCATCGGTTTAGCGTTAGTCAAAGCGTTTGTTGAACTTCACAAAGGCACTATCACGGTGGAGAGTGAACCCGGCACAGGTACTACATTTATCGTTACGCTACCTATCAGACATGTTGAGGTAAATGAAAAGATAAAAGAAGGGGACGAGGATAAAGTAGCCGTTTCACTCATTTCAACTTCGGCTATAGATACGGAACTCGACACAATAGAGCAGGAAAATCAGGCCATTCGTCCGGACACGCCGTTGCTCTTGGTGATTGACGATAACGAAGACATTCGCCGCATGATAGCCCTGCTGATGGGCAACGATTATAATGTGATTTCGGCTTCTAACGGAAAAGAAGGATTGTCTTTGGCAGCCAAGTATGTCCCCGATATTATCATCTGCGATGTGATGATGCCCGTGATGGACGGATTAGAGTGTTGCCGCCGGCTAAAAGAGGAAATATCCACATCACACATTCCCGTACTGATGCTGACAGCCTGCTCTTTGGATGAACAACGGGCACAAGGCTATGACAGCGGCGCAGACGGTTATCTGGCAAAGCCATTCAATAATGTAGTGCTGAAATCGCGTTGCCGCAACCTTATAGAAAATCGTAAACGAATCCGCAATACGGAAATCGATAAGCCAACCGTGGCGCAACCAGAGTCACACTCGTCTGTACTCGATATGGAAAATAAGTTCTATGCCCAATTCTTGGAAATAGTCCATGCAGAAATGGGTAATCCCGACTTGAATGTAGATCAACTGGCTTCCAAAATGGGATTAGGACGCTCTCAGTTCTATCGCAAGATTAAAGCCCTCACTAATTATTCGCCCGTGGAACTGCTCCGCAATCTGCGCTTGAAGAGGTCGCGCGAGTTGCTATTGACCACCGACAAATCCATTAGTGAAATAGCCTACGAAGTGGGTTTCTCTGCTCCTGCTTACTTCACGCGCTGCTATCGCGAAGCGTTCGGAGAGACGCCTTCCGACAGAAGAAACAAAGTTCAGTAAGCTCAGTTTGGGCATATATAACCATAAACAAGAGGCAGAAATGCCGGCAATTAGTAAAAATCGAGCATTGTTTATCAAGAATCGTGCTTAGACCGATTTTTAATAGCTTGTGCAACAGGAATGATAGTCCACAAGTAGGAATCACCCCATATTTGCATCAGAAAATCATTAAAAACTAATTGTATTATGGGAAATAAAATTCTAAGCGCACTTCTGCTATGTTTCATGGCAATCGCAATGAAAGCTCAGACGCTTACAGTAAAAGGAACGGTCACATCGGCCACCGACTCCGAACCGCTGATTGGCGTAAGTGTCGTTTCAAGCACCAGCAGTTCGTTAGGAACTACTACCGACATGGATGGAAACTTTACAATCGATGTCCCTACGGGTAGCGATCTGATATTTTCTTACATCGGCTTTGCAACCGTAACGTTGAAGGCATCTCCACAAATGCAGGTATCTCTGAAAGAAGATACGGAAATGATTGAAGAAGTGGTCGTCGTGGGATATTCCACAGAAAAGAAGTCCGACCTGACTGGTTCTGTATCTGTTGTAAAGATGAAGGATGTAACAGATACACCTACGGGCAACGTCATCCAGTCACTACAAGGACGTGTGGCCGGTATGAATGTCACTACCGACGGAACACCCGGAGGTCTTAGCACAAGCACATCCATCCGTGGTGCATCTTCTTTCCGTAGCGATGCCAATGGACCGCTCTATGTGATCGACGGTGTGATGACCCGTGAAAATCCTGGTACCATTATTAATAGTAATGATGTAGAATCTATCCAGGTATTGAAAGATGCCGCTTCGGCTGCTATCTACGGAGCACAGGCTGCCAACGGCGTTATCATCATCACTACCAAACGGGCAAAGAAAGGCGAAGCACACGTCACCTTCGATGCAACCTTTACTCTCCAGACCTATCAGAGTGGACTCGATCTACTAAATGCATATCAATGGGGCGATGTCTATTGGTCTGCCTACAAGTATGCACATAATGGAGCAACTCCAACTTCTTCGGTCTATGGCAATGGCACAACAGCCCAATTGCAAACCTACAAAAACCTGAACGGAGCCGATGTGACTCCTCAGAACACCAATTGGGAAGACGAAATTCACCGTACAGCATTAATGCAGACCTATAGTGTGGGCCTACAGAAAGGTTCAGAGAATGGATCATCTTCTCTCTCATTGAGCTATTTAGACCATGACGGCATCGTGAAAGGTACCGATCTGCAGCGTGTCAACACTCGCTTTAGCTCTGATTATGGATTTCTCAATAATCAGCTCAAAGCCGGAGGTAATGTGGCAGTCAACTGGTGGAATGCCCACTATATGCCCGCAGGAGCAGAAGAGAATGCCGTGAAACAACACCCGGCCAAGGCTGTCTATGACGCAGAAGGCGTGTTTGTAGATCAAATCAACGACGTATTGGGAGACACACCCAACATAATGCGACTGATCGAGAACAGCAAGAACAACAAATATGAATATTGGCGCGTCTTTGGTAATGCCTACTTGCAATTAGAGCCTATCAAAGACCTTATACTGAAGACCAACTTTGGTGTAAACTTTTATAACGAGACAGTCAAAACCTTTGAGCCGGCTTGGCTACGTGATTCAGTGAATAAACTGACACAATCTACGGGCAAAAACGAAGACTGGGTATGGACAAACACAGCTCAATACAATATAGCCTTCTCAGACAAACACTCGCTGATGGCTTTGGCTGGTTTCGAAAGCAAAAAATACCACAATGAGAACTTCTATGGCTACGGTACAAACCTGCAGATCGAAGACAAGAATTACATCTATCTCGGCAACGTTACCGCCAATAAGAATGTTGGTGCAGGAGCATCAAACTACTCTATGACCTCTGTATTCGGCAAATTGAACTACAACTATGATGAGAAATACCTCTTGTCGTTCACCATTCGCCGTGATGCCTCTTCTCGTTTGTCAAACACTCATAATTACGACTGGTTCCCATCTGTATCTGCCGGTTGGCGTATCTCTCAAGAGAAGTTTATGAAAGGTACAAATAACTGGCTATCCAATCTGAAGCTCAGAGCATCTTGGGGTATCAATGGTAATGACTTGATTGATAATGAGGCTTTCTATTCCAAGTATCTGATGAGTCTCGATCGTGGCAGCTACAACATGACTGGCGATGGAACGACTCTTGCTCCCGGAGCTTTCCGCACTCGCACAACCAATCCCGATTTGAAATGGGAAAAGACGTATCAAACCAATGTGGGTATTGATGCCGGATTCTTAAACAACAGTCTAATGGTCTCTTTCGATTATTTCTATAAGAACACCAAAGATATGCTGGTGGAGAAACCCTATATTGCTACCATCGGTGAAGGTGGATATTGCTGGTATAACGGTGGAGAAATGACCAACAAGGGTTTTGAAGGTCAAATCAATTGGCGAAATCGCATCGGTAAGGACTTCAACTACGACATTGGCTTTAATTTTACTCTGTCGAAGAACAAAGTAACCGATTTGCTTGATGATATTTATTACTCATTTGGTGGTGGTTATGCCGGACACTCCATTGTTGGACAGTCGTTAAACTCATGGATGGGATTCAAGACAGACGGTGTGTTCCACTCCCAAGCCGAAGTAGATGAGTATTGTAAGAAATATAAAGTAGAGTTTGGAAAACCCGGTGTAGGACGTATCAAGTATGTGGACGTGGATAATAACGGTGTAATCAACTATAACGACCGAACATGGCTAGGATGCGACCTGCCCAAAGCTCAATTAGGATTGACACTCGGTGCACAATGGAAAGGATTCGATTTGAACGTATTCGTCTCTTCGATAATACGCGACGCTTTCAACAACTCAAAGAGTTACACCGATCTCTTCCAGAGCTGGAACGGAAACCACGGTACACGTCTTCTTGACGCAGCTGCAGCCTACGATAAGTATCTCGAAACTGGCTACTACAACTGTGACACGCCAGCTCCTACTACCGACAACTCAAACAACGAAAACGAAGTGTCTGAGTTCCACATCGAGAACGGATCGTTCCTCCGCCTCAAGACTCTCACGCTGGGATATACCTTACCCGAATCGCTGCGTAACAAGCTAAAGCTGCAAAACGCACGAATCTATCTTCAAGGACAGAACTTGTTTACCATTACTGGTTATAAAGGAGCTGATCCCGAAGGCTTGGGCTATCCTTACGCATTGCCAAGACAATTCACGGCAGGCATCCAGTTCGGATTCTAAATTCTCTTAGACAGACTATTTATAATACTAAAAATCTAAATTGATATGAAACTCAAAAATATATTCTTAGCACTATCATGTGCCCTGTTGGCCACTGGATGTAGCGACAACTTCTTGGAAAACAAACCACAAGGAAGCCTATCCGATGGCGTAATGAATTCTACCGAGGCTATCGACCTGCTTGTCAATGCAGCTTATGCTGGTCTTTATGGAATGACTAATGAGCAAGGTGACCCATGGGTACGTCCCATGACAAACTGGAGCTTTGGCGAAGTTCGCTCCGACAATGCTTATAAAGGCGGTGGCGGTGAAAGCGATTTATGGGATGTTCATGCCATGGAAACATTTCAAGTGCAGTCCAACAATGGCAACCTCGATAGCAAGTGGTTCAATCTTTACAGCCTTATCTCTCGTTGCCAATCTGCTCTTCGAGCCTTGAACAACGCCTCCGATGATGATGTGAAAGAACGGGCTTCTCGTATTGCCGAAGTGAAAGTGCTTCGCGCTCACTTCTACTTTGAGCTGGTGCGCCTCTTCAATAAGATTCCTGTTATGGACGAGAATCTGCCGACTACCGAATATGTGAATGTGGCCAATGATGAGTTTTCCCGCGATCAACACTTAGCTCGCATCGCAGCAGAACTAATAGATGCTGCAAACAACCTGCCTGATCGCCAAGCAGAAGTAGGACGTATCAACCGTAATATCGCTCTGGCCTATGCAGCCAAAGTAAAGCTCTATCAGGCCTACGAACAAGATGAACAAACTCATGCCATAGTCAATATCAACAAAGAGCTATTACGTGAAGTAGTAAACCTTATCAATCAGGTGCAGGGATACGATCTCTTGCCGGACTTTCAGGGACTTGACATGATTGCCAACGAGAATGGTGTAGAATCCGTATTTGAAGTACAATATTCTATGAATGACGGTTCGGGTGATGCCGGACGTATCAATTGGAGCAACCTTCTGAATTCGCCCGGAGGAAACAGTCCTTATCATGGTGATGGTTTCTTCCTTCCCTCACAAGATCTCATCAATGCATATCAGACAGACAAAAATGGACTTCCGGTGTTCGATTATCAGTCTCGTCCCGACTATGCTACAGTAAATTTCATCGACGAGAACAACCAAAGTTTGAGTAATACAGAACCGACCGTTGACCCGCGCCTCGACTTCGTGGTAGGTCGTCCCACCATCACTTATAAGACATACAAGGAAACACCTTGTCTATCGTGGGTACGCGACCGTGGTGTATATGGTCATAACTGCGCCAAGCGTTTTTGGGTATCGCCCGAATCACCCGACATGTTCCAAGGTTGGCCGTGGGGAGCTTCGGAACTCAACTGGAAAATCATCCGCTATGCCGATCTGCTGCTCTATAAAGCTGAAGCATTGATTGAAATCGGAGAAAACCTAGACGAAGCCCGCCAGCTTATCAACCGTATCCGCGAACGTGCCATGAACAGCGCGTATGTGAAAGACTTCAACAATCCTTCAAAGGATGCCGCCAACTATAAAATTGGTCTCTATCCTTCAGCAGGATGGACACAGGATTATGCCCGCCAAGCTCTCCGTACCGAGATGCGCCTTGAAAAGGCTCTCGAAGGTGAACGCTATTTCGACTTGGTACGTTGGGGAATTGCCAAAGAGGTAATGACTGCCTACTTCAAAGCCGAGCAAGACAAGCGCATCTACTATCAGACTGCCACCTTTGAGACGGGTGAAGAATATTTCCCTATTCCCGTGGCTCAATATAATTTCTCTCTGGGAAAATATTCTCAGAATCCGGGTTATCCAGCGTTTAAATAAGGGATTTTATCCACGTAACATAGCAACCAGTTCATCCGTGGCATTTGCCACGGGTGAACTGATTCTTGTATTTTTATCATAATCGCTATCCCTAAAAACGAGTAACAAATATCGTCATTAAGTAATGCATGTAAATTTTAGCAAGATTCAGTTATTATCTCTTGGATAATAGTCTTAATATTGTTATAGTTGCAAACTGATAAAAAAATCTGCAACTCATGCAGTAATCAAAAGATTTCTCTCTCTTATAAGTAATGTCACAAAACAATGTCATAGATAAGAAGTCGTTGGTAGTAGCGTGTCAAGCTAGAAACAGAGAGGCACAGAATCTATTATATACCACATACCGACGTAAGATGATGAAAATCATCCGTCAGTATGTAGCTGACTATGATATGGCCCAAGATGTTCTGCACGATGGCTTTCTTATCATTCTATCACAGATTCAATCCTTGCGTAACCCTGAAAGTTTGGATTATTGGATGGCAACTATTATGAAGAATCTTGCCATCCATACACTGTCGCAGATAGAATTTGAAGACATACTTGAAGAGCAGGAAGAAGAGATAGATGATGAATTTGACAGTGATCTTTCCTACGATGAACTCATGGCGCTTATCCATCAATTGCCGAATGGTTATCAAACGGTATTCCGATTGGCTGTTCTTGAAGATAAGTCACATCAAGAGATTGCAGACATGCTTGGCATCTCTCCAAAATCTTCTGCTTCACAATTAGCACGTGCTAAAGAGAAACTGCGCTTTCTCATAAATGAACATAGGAAGAAAGCTGGGTTGTTGGCAATGCTATTACTTGTTGTTGGCTCTATATACGTCTATTTTATGAACAAAGAGGCTGGTGTTGATGTGGCAATAAAAATGATTGTTAACAAAACCAAGCATCAGCAGAATGCGACAGAAGAAAAGCAGAATGATATTGTTGAGGTTGCCAAATCTTATATGGCTCAAGATTTGGCAAATACAGAAAGCAAGGTTTCGCCGGTTGCAGTAGATACAACTATCTGTGCTAACAAAGAGCAAGTATATGATGAAACTATATGTGAGACAACAGATTCTACTAAGCAACACAGTGATACAACTAAAATTGCACCACAAAAAGAGGCTGTCGAATATAAGCTCATTGTAGAAAAGGACACCAAATCTATTTTGCCTTCATTTAATAAAAATTGGAATATCAACTTTTCTACCAACGCTTTAGGTATTGGTTCTAGTAGCAACAATAATAATACAGGGAATGGCATATTGGCAGCTCCTGATCCGAATGGCAACCATAATGGCAACACGGAAAAAGAAACGACATCTGTACATCATCTGAAACCCGTTACTTTCGGTGTTCGTTTTTCTAAGGAACTTTCTACCCAATGGACAATAGAGACAGGTGTACAATATAGTTTGCTCCGCTCGGATATTACAAAAACTATAGGTAAAAAGTCTTATACAAAAAATATAAAGGCTCATTTTGTAGGTGTTCCTATTGCAGCAAAGTATCGCTTTTTACAATGGAAAAAGGCCAATGTGTATGCACTGGGCGGAATAAGTCTTGATATACCTATATACTCCACAATAGACAGTAAGTTTACGGGAGAACACTCAAAGTTGCGCTATCCAATATCATTTTCTTTCGATATGGGCATTGGATTTGAATACCATATATCTCCAACAACGTCATTGTTTATTCAACCTTCTTTGAACTATCATATCATGGATAAGTCTGAAAATCAGATATTGTGGCAAGATCAGCCATTATCATTTGATTTGCCTATGGGAATCAGAATTTCATGGTAAAAAGTTGGCATAGACATGCAGTAAATGAAGGAATATGCACTCTCTCTAATAGAAGAAGATTCGAAATAAGATCGTCTTCACCAATAATAAATCAAACTAAAATGTATCAGAGATGAAATCAGTAAAATTATTTCTTGGCTTAGTTGTTGCCCTTTTTTGTGCAACATGTTTATGTAGCTGTTTGTCGGATGACGATGAAGAAGAAGGTCTCAAAGCCCTCTCTTCTAAAGATTATGTTATAACCGTAGCTTCTCATAAATTGGAAGGAGTTATATCATCATGTGGTAATAATTTTAAGTGTGAGGTTCTTGCTGTCAAGAAAGATAGCTCTAATACCTGGGAAGCTTGGAGCGGAATCGCTGGCTTTGACTACGAAGATGGTTACGAATATAGTCTTAAGATAAACGAAACTCACTATCTTGATTACAGGATGGGAGAACCTACTTGGACAGAACACAAACTGCTCGAAGTGTTGTCGAAGGAGAAGAAAGAGACTGAAGGACTTCCTGAAAACCTCATTCCTGCATGGTATAATGGAAATAATGAATGATAATCACCAATCGGCCATTATAGCTTACTTGGATTTTAAGAGCTTAGAAGAGTAGATTTTGTTGGGCTTGTCAAAAGAGTGCGGTACTATAAAAAGATATATGGCTGTTCGGTAAAACATATTAGAGCGAATTGCCCTCTTTGCAATCTTTGAGTTTCCACACAAAAAGATTAGCCATAGATGAAAATATGTATTTTACCGGACAGCCATAAAAACACCGTCCCTTTTATTAGTGTGTTGACTGTAGATCAAACTTCAAGGTTCCAGCATTCACCAAATCGGAATGAGAAATGGCATAGCCATTCAGCTTCTTACCACCGGCTGTAACCGACTTAATATAGATATCATCCGGAGACTGATGATTAGACTCAATCACCAATTTACCCTTTGGATAGAACTTCGGATCCAACTGAATGGTCACCTTGTCAAAGGTGGGTGATGTCAATACAAAATCCAGATCTCCCGGACAAGCAGGATAGAATCCCATCATTGAGAAAATAGCCCATGTTGACATAGTGCCTGTATCTTCGTTGCCCGGCACGCCATTCGGTGCATTGTGATAACCCTTTTTCAACAACTCGCGGACCAACTTCTGTGTACGCCATGCTTCACCCTTGAAATAACTGAACAGATAGGGATAAGCGATATCTGGCTCATTAGCCGGATCATAATAATTCTTATCGAATACCATCTGTAAGCGATCTACAAACTTCTTCTGACCGCCCATCAATTTAGCCAAACCCTTTACGTCATGCGGCACATAGAAGGTATAGTTCCAAGCATTACCCTCATGGAAACCCGGACTCGGCTCAAAGTTCTCACCCTGCTTCGGATCAAACGGAGCATAGAATGTGCCGTCAGGCATAATAGGACGCAAAGTGCCAAACTCCTTGTCATAATAGTGCTTATAACCCATCGAACGTTCATAAAACAGCTTTGCATCCTCTTTCTTGCCCAATGCTTCAGCAAAGTTGGCCAAGTTCCAATCTGCAATATAGTACTCCAACGCATGAGAGACAGAGTTGTCGAACTGCTCTCGAAGAGGCACATAACCTTTACTGAAATAGTCATTGGCATCCGGACGAAGCAGATTGAACTCTCCTGGAGTAGTAGCGCCCTTACGCATAGCTTCATAGGCTGTCTCTACATCAAAGTCGCGCAAACCACGCATCCAAGCATCTACAATATACGGAATAGACGGATCGCCCTCCATTGTAAAGGTTTCACGACCATACAGTTCCCACTTAGGCAACCAACCATTCTCCTTATACATATCAATCATGGTATGAATGATATCCAACTGCTTCTGCGGATAGAGAAGAGTCATCAATGTACTCACATTGCGATAGGTATCCCACAAAGAGAACACAGTATAGCGGCTGTGACCTGATTCCAGTTTGCCCACTTCAAGGCTCTCCATCTTCGGGTATTCTCCATTCCAATCCTGTAAAATGTTCGGATGAATCAGCAGGTGATACAAACCGGTATAGAAAATGGTCTTCTCGTCTTTGGTTCCTCCTTCTACCAAGATCTTAGACAAGGCATTGTTCCACTGAGAACGAGCCGCCTGGGAGATCTGTTCAAACGGGAAAGCATTCATCTCTTGATTCATGTTCTCACGGGCATTTTCAATACTAACATACGAGATACCCATCTTTACAGAGATTTGTTCATTGGCTTCTGTGTCGTAAGAGAACCATACACCCACATCATCGCCACTCATCTCACGGGTATATTTGGTATAAAGTTTGTATTTACCTGAATAAATATCCCATTCAGCCTCTACCCCTTTCATTTCACGCTGCTTCTTCCAATAGCCCACCTGCTTCGGAGCCTTGCTCACCTTCATCACAAAATAAACAGGGAATACGGCCTGAGCATTATAGCAAAAGGTTCCCATCAATTTGCTACCTTCAATCTCTGTCTCATTTACAATACGAACCGTGGCACCGGTCTCATTGGTCAGACCTTCGCCCAGATTCAACAAGATGTTACCCTGACCTTTCGGAAAAGTAAATCGGCTCAACCCCGTACGCATAGTAGCCGTTGCCTCAGCCTTGATGCCATACTTTGTCAAAATGGTTGAATAATAACCCGGATGAGCCACTTCATCGGTGTACTCACTTCCATACTCCTTATAATCCACCTTCAATTCTCCAGTTGTAGGCATCAATAGCAGACTGGCCAAGTCCGGACAACCCACACCGCTCAGACTACCATGAGCAAAACCCGTAAAGAATATATTGTCGGCCGAATAGGGTGTTGACCACCACTGACTATCTTTGTCAAAGCGATTTGCCTCGGAACCCATCACATTGAAAGGAACTACACTCATCATTCCTTGTGGACAAACGGCTCCCGGATTAGTCGTCCCGTAGTTGCTTGTACCAATGAACGGATTGACATAATCGACCGGCTCCTGAGCTGTTGCAAACAGACTACCGCACAACAGAAGGGTCATTAATTGTTTCTTCATGTTACCTTTTTATTTAATTACCAAATTACTATTTCATCTGTGAAAATAAATCCTTTATTGGCCTCTTCTGCCTTCACCCGGATATAACGGACCTTCCACGCTCCATGGAAAGAATAGGTCTGGAACGAAAGCTCCTTCTCTTTGTTAGAGATGGTAGTTGCCACCGTACCGCAAGAGGTGTAATGCTCTCCATCTTCAGAGATCAACAGCTCTACTTGGGCCGGCTGAAATACACCTGGACCGATCAACTGCATAAAGCGAGCTGATACTTTATGAATATCGGTCGTCTCACCCATATCCACCACACAATCCAGATCATTCAAGTAACCCTGCCAACGGCCATCCAAATAGGTCAGACCTCCCTGATAACCATCCAACAAGGCATTCATGCCTCCTGCCATATAACCGGCAAACAGCTTGCTGTTATAATGGATGGGCTTATTGATTCCTCTGTGATAATCGACACGCTTCTGAGTAGGCTTGCCCTGCAACTGACCATCACGGAAAATAGCGGCACAGACATCTGCTGAGTCTTTTACCACAATAGCATCTGTATAGATGGATGAAGAGGTGGTCGGAATTGTTCCATCTGTTGTATAACGTATCTCAGCTGGATATTTCTCTGCATCCAACACTACCTTGATCTGTTTGGCTACCGTATCTACCTGCATAGTTACCTCTATGTCGTCGGACAAAGTAAAGGGACGAATACCCTTTTTCTGTAACAAAGGAATATGGGCATTCATACGTGGTTTGAAGTCATTCCAACAACGCAACTCCTGCGGAGTCCAACCCACTTCAGCTACAGCCAACGCACGTGGGAACATCATATACTCTAAATGTTCGTCTGTCTTGATATATTCCGTCCAAGTATTTGCCTGTACGCCCAAGATATGTTTTGACTCTTCGACAGTCAAAGAATCCACCGGAACAGGGTTATAACTATAGACATGCTTTACCGGAGTATAACCACCAATAGCATAGGGTTGTGTCTTCGGATCTGCCTGATAGAAGTCGAAATACATGTGGCTTCCCGGTGTCATCACTACATCATGCCCCATACGGGCCGACTTGATGCCGCCACTTTCGCCACGCCATGACATAACTGTTGCTTCTGGAGCCAATCCTCCTTCCAAGATCTCATCCCAACCGATCAACTTGCGACCTTTAGAGATCAAGAACTCTTCGGCACGATGAATCATATAGCTCTGTAGCTCATCGACATGCTTCATGCCCTTCTGACGCATCAAAGCCTGACACTTCGGACATTTTTTCCAGGCTCCTTTACCCGCTTCATCCCCACCAATATGGATATACTCTGAAGGGAAAAGCTCCATCACTTCCGTCAAGACATCCTCCATAAAGGTGAAGGATTTCTCATTGCCGATACAGAAATCACTACTTGTATAGGGCTTACCGGAACAACACAATTCAGGATAAGCCACAAAGACCTCGTCCGAATGACCTGGAAATTCTATTTCGGGCAAGATAGTGATGTGTCTCTCTGACGCATACGCCACCATTTCACGGATATCCTCTTTCGTATAGAAGCCTCCGTATGCGCCTGGTGTGCCCTGCTCAACAAAGCCGCGGTCTTTACCATCCCACCACTTCAACCAGTCCGACTCTGTGCGGAATGCGGCATCAGTGACCAATTTCGGATACTTATCAATCTGGATACGCCATCCGCCACCATCCACCAAATGGAGATGCAGCGTATTGAACTTATAGCCCGCCATGATATCCAATAGCTTCATCACCTCCTCTTTGGAGAAGAAATGACGCGAAACATCGAGATGTAATCCACGATATTTAAAGCGAGGTTCATCCTTGATTCGTACATAGGGAACACCCTCGGAAGTCAGCAACTGTAACAGAGTCTGCTTACCGTAAAAGATACCGGCCTCAGAACCTCCTTTCAAATCAATGCCATTTTTAGAGACTACCAATTCATATCCTTCGGGAGTCGTCTGTAAAGAGGGATCAACGGAGTAATGGATAGAACCAGACTGGCCATCTGCTACAATCGAAGAGCTATCCACCTTGAAATAACCACTTCCCAGTTCCATGCTGGCAGGTTTAGGAATCAAATTGACCTGAATATCCTCTTGGGGAGAACAGGCTAACAAAAACAGGGAACAAGACAAGACAACGCCTGCCACACCCTTACGAGATTGTTTTGGCAACAACATAAAAACTTTTTTTATTATACATTATTATATTAGATTCTCTTGACTTTGTAAAAGACGGTGTGCATCATTGCAAACGGCTACGCTGCTCCCGGAATCCGCCCTCAGCCATTTCACGAGTAAATTTCAGCCTATCTCATCCTCAGCAACTTGCATTTTACTAACTCTAATGCACCTTTTACTCAAGGTTTGTAAAGATACGAAGAAAAATAGCTTTTTAGAACAGATAAAAACAAAAAAGAGGAAAATCCTTTCAGATTCCCCTCTTTTGTATAACAAAAGCCGCACCGAAGATGTGAACAAACTCCGTATGACAGGATTTGAGTGCTTTGCCACCTTTGTAATCCGCTGTGCGAAGCATACCTCGAAAGGCGCGGCCCGCCATTGGCGACAAGAGCTATGTCTCGGAATTAAAATAAACTGATGAGTTTCCCAATCGAGCAGTGCGGCTTAACTCTTTATCTCATTTCCGTATGACAAAGATACGGAAAATTCTTAAATAACCCAACAAAATGCACAAAAAAAGAGCCCCTATTTTAGAGGCTCTTTTATAAACAATGTATAGCTATAACTTATTTTACTTTTGCTACAATTGCCTTGAATGCTTCAGGATGATTCATTGCCAAGTCGGCCAAAACCTTACGGTTGATTTCGATACCGGCAGCATGCAAAGCACCCATCAAACGAGAATAAGACATACCTTCCAAACGTGCAGCAGCATTGATACGCTGAATCCACAAAGCACGGAAGTTACGTTTCTTATTACGACGGTCACGGAACGCATAAGTTAAACCTTTTTCCCATGTATTCTTAGCTACAGTCCACACATTACGACGTGCACCATAATAACCACGGGTAAGTTTCAAAATACGTTTTCTTTTTGCTCTTGAAGCAACATGATTTACTGATCTAGGCATAATTTTAATCTGTTTTGAATGTTAGCGTCATCTCTTTCAGATGATCTTTGATGCTAAAAACATTCGGTTAATAAAAATCGTTGTAAAACTCGCTTAATTTAAAAAGAAAGATTACTTCAAGCCAAGCATTTGCTTAACATTGCTTACGTCAACTGTAGCAACAAGGCCAGTGTGAGTAAGATTTCTCTTCTGCTTTTTAGTCTTCTTTGTCAAGATATGACTTTTAAAAGCGTGTTTTCTCTTGATTTTACCTGACCCGGTAAGGGCGAACCTCTTTTTGGCACCGGAATTAGTCTTGATCTTAGGCATTTTACAAATATGTTTTAATTATTAAACTTTGCCGCCACGAAGGCGGATTTATTAATTTTATTCCTTGTCTTCATCCTCAGCCGATTCTGCTTTCGGCTTCGGAGTTGCAGCTACTTTTTTCACTGCTTTTGCGGTTGAAGAAGCATTGGTTGCAGCAGCGCCCTTCTTCGGAGTCAGCATAATAATCATACGCTTACCTTCCAATACCGGCAACTGTTCCACCTTTCCATAATCTTCCAAATCATTGGCAAAACGAAGCAACAACACTTCGCCTTGATCCTTGAAAAGGATTGAACGACCTTTAAAGAAAACATAGGCCTTCACTTTTGATCCTTCTTCCAAAAAGCCTTTCGCATGTTTCAACTTAAAGTTGTAATCATGGTCATCAGTTTGCGGTCCGAAACGAATCTCCTTCACAACCACCTTCACTGATTTTGCTTTCTGCTCCTTCTGACGCTTCTTTTGCTGATAGAGGAATTTCTGATAATCGATTACTCTACATACGGGGGGCGCAGCATTAGGTGAAATTTCAACCAAGTCCAATCCTTGCTCTTCTGCAATCTTCAATGCCTGTTGAGTAGGATACACACCTTGTTCTACGTTATCACCTACTAAACGAACTTCACGCACGCGGATACGTTCGTTGATTCTATACTGTTCTTTCAGATTATCATTCTTCATTCTAAAAGATTTATTCTCCTCGTTATTAGTTATTAAATTATCATTTCTTTTGCCAGCGATTCATCTGGTCCTCCATTTCGCTCTTCAAAAGCGCTGCAAAGGTAGTAATTTTCATCGAACCTTTATCACCTTCGCCCTGTTTTCTTACAGAAACTTCATTGTTTTCTGCTTCTTTTTCACCAACGATCAGCATATAAGGGATTCGTTTCATCTCGTTGTCACGGATTTTACGACCTACCTTCTCATTTCTGTCGTCAACCAACACGCTGATGTCTTCAGCTTCGAGCTGGCTTGCAATCTCACGAGCATAGTCGTTGAACTTCTCACTGATCGGCAAAACACATACCTGATCCGGAGTCAGCCACAACGGGAATTTTCCTCCTGTATGCTCAATCAATACAGCAACGAAACGTTCCATTGAACCGAACGGCGCACGGTGAATCATTACCGGACGATGCTTCTTATTATCTTCACCTGTATATTCCAAATCGAAACGTTCAGGCAAGTTATAGTCTACCTGGATTGTACCCAACTGCCAACGACGACCGATTGCATCCTTCACCATAAAGTCGAGTTTAGGACCATAGAATGCAGCCTCGCCATATTCAATCTTAGCCTTCAGGCCTTTTTCCTGACATGCCTCGATAATAGCCGTTTCAGCCTTTTCCCAGTTTTCATCTGTACCGATATATTTATCTCTGTTTACCTTATCACGCAAAGAAATCTGAGCTTCGAAGTTCTCAAAATCCAGTGCATTAAAGATAATGAAGATAATATCCATTACTTTCAAGAACTCTTCCTTCAACTGATCGGGACGACAGAACAGGTGAGCATCATCCTGGGTAAAACCACGTACACGAGTCAAACCGTGCAACTCACCACTTTGTTCATAACGATATACTGTACCGAACTCAGCGTAACGCAAAGGCAGGTCTTTATATGAACGAGGAACTGTCTTGTAAATCTCACAATGGTGAGGGCAGTTCATCGGTTTCAGCAAGAATTCTTCACCTTCCTGAGGTGTGTGAATCGGCTGGAATGAATCCTGACCATATTTTGCATAGTGTCCTGATGTTACATACAACTGCTTAGCACCAATATGCGGAGTCATTACCTGCTGGTAGCCATACTTCTTCTGGATACGCTTCAAGAAGTCTTCCAACTTCAAGCGAAGCTGAGTACCACGAGGCAACCACAAAGGAAGACCCGGACCTACAGCAGAAGAGAATGTAAACAATTCCAATTCCTTACCAATCTTACGGTGGTCACGCTTCTTAGCCTCTTCCATCAACGCCAGATATTCATCCAACATCTTCTTTTTGGGGAATGTGATACCGTACAGACGCACCAATTGTTTACGTTTTTCGTCGCCACGCCAATAAGCACCGGCAACACTCAAAATCTTAACAGCCTTCAGATAAGAGGTGTTAGGCAAGTGCGGACCACGACACAAGTCTGTGAAAGCACCCTGTGTATAGGTAGTGATAGTACCATCTTCCAACTCACTGATCAACTCAGTCTTATACACCTCACCTCTGTCACCGAACATCTTCAAAGCATCTGCTTTGGTAATATCCTGACGTTTGATTTCCTCTTTCTTAGCTACCAACTCCAACATCTTCGCTTCGATAGCAGGAAAATCACTCTCTTTAATCGTTGCTTCACCCGGATCTACGTCATAGTAAAATCCATTTTCAATAGCTGGACCAATACCGAACTTAATACCGGGATATAATTCTTGCAGCGCTTCTGCCATCAAGTGAGCGCTAGAGTGCCAAAAGGCATGCTTACCTTGTTCATCGTCCCATTTCAACAATTGAACAGTAGCATCCTGGTGAATAGGACGACTCAAGTCCCAAGTTTCACCATTTACACTTGCAGCCAAAACATCCTGTGCCAAACGTGAACTGATACTTTCAGCAATCTGCATGGCTGTTGTTCCCTCTGCATATTCCCTTACAGAATTATCCGGAAATGTAATCTTTATCATAATCTGTTCACTAAATTTCTTTTATTGATTTGCAAAGTTAGCATACTTTTTATTGTACGCCCTATTTTTTACCAAAAAATACATCAATTGTTACTCATTCTCTTAATAATACTGTACGCATTGATAATTCCCAGCTCACCGGCTTTACTTAAATCGGCAATTCCCCGGTTGGCATCTCCCATAGAAAGATAGGCCAAACCTCTATTGAAATAGGCCTCGGCAAACTCCGGATCTCGCTCAATGGCAGCACTATAATCGGCAATGCCCGCACGGAAATCTCGTTGCACACAACGCAGGTTTCCTCTATTGAAATAGACATAGACAAAGTCCGGATTCAATCGGATCACCTGATCATAGTCTCGTATAATCATCTCGTGCTCATAGGCCCGTTTGTTGTCTTTCAAGCGTGAAGAGGTGGCATCTACCGATTTAGAAGCAGGTGCTACCGGGTTCTTGCCCAATGTCAGATGGGTAGTTGCCGGCGCAAAGTCGTTCTCTGATACAGATTGCGACTGATTATATTCCATCTGCTTATAGCGAACCACCGCACGGTTGAAGTAGGCCATGACAAAGTCCGGATTCAGTTCTATCACCCGGTCAAAGTCTTTGATCGCCTCGGCAAAGTCTTGAACCAGCATAAAGTCCATCGCTCTACCGAAATAGGCCATCGCCTCGGTCGCATTAGAAGAGATGCGTGATGAGTATTCGTCAATAGAAGCAAAATGAGCTGCCACCTGATCTTCTGTCAGTGCGGCCTCTTCGTTGGTGATAAGCAACTTATGGCTCAACAGCATCTGACGGTTAAAGTCTTCTACCATCTTATCATAATAGACCAGCTTTTTCACCGGATTCGGACGTTCATAATAGGTCAGCACAAATTGCGGTTCCAGATCCACACGGACATTGCGGTCTTGTACACGGCCACGCACCTCACTCTGATATTTGCTACGACGCTGCTCCTCTTTGTCATAAACCACCAAGCGGTTAAACTTGCTGATATTCTTATCGGACTGTTCACGCGTATTCTCCTTATCATTATCATCGGCGTCTGCTGTATAGTCGGTTGCATTAGCGTTAGCCGTAGCATTTGTGCCTGCTCCCGCCGTTGATTTGGCCAACTTACCTTTACGGGCCTGTTCTTCCAACTTGATAGCTTTCCAATAGTCTTGGTCTGCTCCCGCCAGGTCATTCATCTTACGCTTTGCCTCGGAACGGCTATAATAGCCCGGCAAGAAACGGGGATATTGTTGCAACACCACGTCATAGTCCTTCACTGCTCCCGGATAGTTTCCGGTCTCGAAGCGCAACAACGCACGGTTATAGTAGGCCATATAGTTGTCCGGCTCCTGCTCAATCACCTCATCAAAGTCTTCGATAGCGCGGTTATTATCTCCCACCTGGAAGCGCAACAGACCTCGGTTGAAACGAGCTATCAGGTTGTGACTATCCATACTGACCACCTGGTCATAGTCGGCCATCGCTCCACGCAGGTCGTTCATCTGATAACGCACCAGACCCCGGTTAATATAATATCCGCTTTCGCGTGTGTCCAAACGGATAGCTTCGTTCAAATCGGCCAAAGCCTCCTCCAACTTATTCTGCTGATAAAGAAGAATCGCCCGGTTTCCATAACCCGGCGCATAATAGGGATCCATCTTGACCGCCTGATTATAGTCTGCCAACGCCTTTACGGTGTCGCCCTTTTCGAGATACATCGCTCCGCGAGACAAGTAGTTCATCGAATACTTCGGATATTCTTGCATCAACTGCTCAAACACCTTTTCGGCTCCGTCATAATCTTTTCCCTGAATATAGGCGACAGCCATATTCACCATCATCTGACGGTCTTTAGGCTTAAACTCAAATCCTTTCGTATAGTCGGCGATAGCTTCCTTATATTGTTCCATGCTCTGATGGGCAATACCACGTGCATAATAGGCCTGTCCCAAGAAGGGGTTGCGCTCCAGACAGAGTGTGCAATCCTCTTCGGCTCCTTTATAATCATCCAAATTGATCTTAGCTACCGCCCGATAGAAATAGGGTTCGGCCAACCAGGGCTTTGCCTTGATTACCTGATTGAAATATTGTATAGAGAGAACATAGTCTTCAAAATACAACGCATTCCGACCGATAGCCAACACGCGATCTGTGTTTATCTGTGCAAACATCACAAGTGAACACAACTGAAAAACAAGTAAGAGAGTCGCTTTCTTCATCTATTATATAAATCTCTATTCAACATGGATATTAATACCCAAAGAGTGGCTGCGTCAAAATGGTTATTTTGATACACTGCCACTTAAAACATATCATAATCAGCAAAATGCAAAGCGCCAAGGATGAGACCGACAGAAGTTTACTGAGGTAAACAGCTGAGGTCGAATTCCGATAACGACGAAGCGGGTTGCATTTAGGACACCCGCCCCACCGTCATTGCATCACAACTGACTGATCTCTTCAAGCCACAAGGTGGACATCGCATCACTCGGCATGCGCCAATCGCCACGCGGAGAAAGCGAAATAGATCCAACCTTCGGTCCGTCGGGCAGACAGCTACGTTTAAACTGCTGCATAAAGAAACGACGGAAGAATGTATAAAGCCATTTCTTGATCACCTCTTTCGGATAAACACCGTCGAAAGCAATCAAAGCCAAGTCATAAATCTTGGTTGGTGTTGCTCCAAAGCGCAGGAAGTGATACAAGAAGAAATCGTGCAATTCATAAGGTCCCACCAAGTCTTCCGTTTTCTGCTTGATATTTCCATGCTCATCGGCCGGGATCAACTCCGGACTGATAGGTGTATCAACAATATCCAGCAGATAACCACGTGAAGCCTCATCCACCTTATGGTTGGCAATCCAATCCACCAAATATTTCACCAATGTCTTGGGAATGCTACCATTGACACCATACATCGACATGTGGTCGCCATTATAAGTAGCCCAACCCAATGCCAATTCAGAAAGGTCTCCGGTGCCGATGACCATACCATTTTCGCGGTTTGCCACATCCATCAGAATCTGCGTACGTTCACGAGCCTGGCTATTTTCATAAGTCACGTCATGTACATCTTTGTCGTGACCGATATCCTGGAAGTGCTGTAAACAGGCCTCCTTAATCGAAATCTCCCGCAGAGTCACACCCAATGAACGGATCAGACCCACTGCATTATTATAGGTACGGCCTGTCGTTCCAAAGCCCGGCATCGTTATACCGATGATGCGACTACGCGGAATCTGCAGGGCGTCAAAAGTCATAGCTGTCACCAACAGAGCCAAGGTGCTATCCAAACCGCCCGAAATACCGACAACGGCCGTCTGCGCATGAGCATGCACAATACGCTTGGCCAGACCGGCAATCTGAATCTGGACAATCTCCTCGCAACGTTCATGCAAAGCATCTCCTGCAGGAATAAAAGGATAAGGATCAATCGAACGAGTCAGACGATTGGCCTGTTCGCCATTATAAAGAGGAAGCTCAAATGCCACACGCGAAGCTTTTTCAACCGACGACAATGTGGCCGATTTAGAGAATGAGTGATCTACCATACGGTCGTGTGACAGATAATCCACATCTATCTCGCTAACCAACAGCTGTTCCTCCATCATGAAACGTTTCGATTCACTCAAGATTACACCATTCTCAACAATCATAGCACTACCGGAAAAGACCAAATCGGTGGTTGACTCCCCAAAACCCGAAGAGGCATAAAGATAGCCCGCCACACAACGGGCAGACTGCTGACGCACCAAGTCTCGACGATAGCTGTGCTTTCCTATCAACTCGTTGCTTGCAGACAGGTTCAAGATAACCTGAGCGCCCTGCATTGCCAGATAGGTACTGGGCGGAACAGGTGCCCACAAATCTTCACAGATCTCTACTCCCACCGTTACCTCAGCCGAATCCAACAGAGTCAGACGGTGCAACGGATAGGCATGAGAACCTATGACAACCTGCTCGCCCTCTACATCAAAAGCAGAGACGAACCAACGTTCTTCCTGAAACTCTCGATAATTAGGCAGATAAGATTTGGGAATCACAGCCAAGATCTCTCCATGCTGGAAAGCAACAGCAGCGTTGATCAGACGATTACCTGTCAGCAAAGGCACACCCACCAATGTCAACATATCCAAGTCTTTGGTCTGTTCCACCAGCTGCAACAACGCCTTTTCGGCCTTTGTAATCAGCACAGATTGCTGAAACAGATCCATACAGGTATATGCAGTAATGGACAGCTCGGGAAATACTATCATCTGTACACTCTGCTCCGATGCCTTACGCATCAGCCCTTCTATCTGCTGAATGTTATAAAAACAATCGGCAACCTTCACCAATGGAGTAGCTGCTGCTACCTTAACAAAACCGTGATTCATATCTTTCCGGCCCCTTTCTTTACATTAATATATATGTATATTATCTTAAACGATCCAACGAACGAACCAATGCTTCGTCGGCTCCAATATTGCGAATAGCCAAATAATCCAAAACCAGACAAACAAAAGGAAGAGCCAAGCCAAACTTCAAGCCCAAAACTGCTTCAGGCATCTGTCCCTTAAAGGTCCATACGAAAAATGCAAACAGGCCATAGAAGCCCAGCATCAATAACGCATTAAAGACACACAGACGAATCTGCAGAATACGTTTCTTAAATAAAAAGATTGTAGCCAACGCAATCAATGAAATAACAGCGGTTAAAGCGAAAAGTCCCCAAGTCGGATAAATCAGCTCGGGCTGTCCAATCATAGTATTCACTCCCGTCGCATCAAACGCATAAACAACATCTCCGGCAGTCAATACCGCCAAAGGCAAAAACAGCGTTGTGATCATCAAGGCCACAACAATCAACAAATATACAGTCTGTATTCTCTGTAACATAATGATAAATGATAAAAGATCAACAAGAAAATAAAGGTAATAGATACCATAAAGGGACTGAATCAAAATAAATATTTCAACACAGTCCCCTTCATGTCCTTGTCCTAATTAGAAATTATTTTTTTCTTTCGCAGGGTTCTTATAATAAACCTTACCCTCTTCATACTCCTGAGCAGCAATCAGTGTCGGCTTCGGGAGTTTTTCATAATAACGAGAGATCTCGATCTGCTCTCTGTTTTCAAAAACCTCCTCCAGATTGTCATTGTAAGATGCAAATTCCTGCAACTTCTTTTCCAAATCCTGTTTCATTTCTACGCCGATCTGGTTTGCTCTCTTAGCAATAATCATCACTGTTTCATACACATTACCAGTGTCTGCCGACAGCTTCATCATGTCACGTGTAACCGTGTTGGTAGGAGCATTTGATTTTCTGTAATCCATACTTTGATTTATTGATTAATTCCGTTAATACGCATCGTTGATTCGCTTACTTGCATAGTCATAGAACTTCTTGACCTGCTTTACATATTTACCATCAGGATATTCGTTCATATAGTTGTAGTATTCGTCCACCACTTCGCGATAGCGACCCTGCAACTTTTCTTCAATGCTGACCAATGCCAACTCATATTTAGAACGTAATACCAAGAACATAAATTCTTCTCTATATTTTGAATAGGGATAATTCTTCAATGCATTCTGTGCTGTAATCACACTTGACAGATAGTTGTTACCCAAATAGGTTCCCAGGTTATAGTAGAGACGAGTTGCCAACAGCTCCTTATAAGCCAGCTTTTCCTGCAATTCAAACATGATATTCTGTGCCTGCGGAGCCCGTTCGCTCTGAGGGTAATACTCAAGATAGAGCTGCAACTGCTCAATAGCCTTGAAGGTTTGCGACTGATCTAACCGGGGATCGGGAGAGTCTAAATACAGTCCATACCCTGAATAGAAACGAGACAATTCGGTATATTCTCCTTTAGGGTATGTCGTATAATACGTTTCAAAATATTGTGATGCCGTCTGATAATCCTTCTGTCCGTAGTAACTTTGTGCCAACAGATAAAGCGACTCTTCAGCATAAGAGGTTCCCTTAAAGATGGTAACAAGCTCCTCAAGCAAAGTAACAGACTTAGAATACTGCTTTGCGTTGAAATACTTCTTGGCATATGAATATTTCAATTCATAGTCTGTACTTTTCAGTATCTTATTATACTCACCACAAGAGGATAACAATACCATCATCATCATCCAAAAAAATACAACCTTTTTCATCCGAATACTTTTAAGGCACAAAGGTAGTTTTTATCTACCAATAAACGAAGCACAAAACGTTAATATTTATAACCGCATAATCAATCGGCAAGGCAATAATACGAATTTAACCCAATTCGGTCATTAGATTACGATTCTTGTTGGTGCCTGTTTGGAACAGATTGCAATGGCTGTGTTGAAGGCATATTTATTATCCATAAAATACAATAAGCCAATAGGCAGACAAGAGACTGCTAATCCGGTCAAAAAGGATTAAGCTATTTCCGAAAATTGAGTAGGCACTCCTTTCCGACGGAGTAGTTATTCCATCTGAGCGGAGTGCCTACCCATTTTCAAAAAAGTCCCTACCCATTTTCAAAAAAGCCTATACCCTTTTTCCAAAAACCATATAGACCATTGAAAGAGAGCCCATAAGCCTTTTTTAGGTTGTTTGGATCTATACAGATTCGTCTGTCAAGTCCGGCGAAGTCGTCCGTTGTTTCTGCCGGATTCGTTACCGCTTTTAGTAAATAATAATCCGGATAAAAACACAATAACTATCTCTCCAAAGGCTATTGACAGTATGTCGAGACAACCGATAAAAACATCATATTTATCATCCTTTCGCTCTAATGACCGATTTAGGTTTAATCTGAAGAATTCTTTTTTCTATGTAGAAAAGTTGAGTAACTATCCCGTCAAAACGGAGTGCCTACCCAATCCGAACGGAGTGCCTACCCGATTTTTTCAAGACTCTATTACCCTTTTTTCAAATAGTCCCTAGACTTTTCTCAAAGACTCTATAGACTTTTTCCCAAAAGTCCCTACCCTTTTTCCGGAAAGTCTATAGACTTTTCTCGATTACTCTATAGACTAACTCCAATTAGTCTATGCCCCTTTTTTTGAATGTTGCTAAAGCGAGAAGCAGTACCCAAATAGTGTTTACGACGGTGTGTCTGAATCAGCAGATACAAGGAATCCCCAAAAGAGGTCCGTCTTTCATCCGTTTGATGTATCTTTGCCCCCGAAAATCATAAAGGAATACACGGATGAGGATAAAAGCTATTATAGCCTGTCTATTGTGGGGATCGGCCTTTGCCGGTGCAAAAATCGGATTTGAATACGCTGAACCTATCTATCTCTCAGGTTTACGATTTACGCTGGCCGGTCTGCTTCTTGTACCTGTCATGTATCTCAAAAAGGTCAATCTGTTTGCCGCACTCAGACATTGGAAGTTTATGCTGCTATTCGCCTTTATGCAAACCTATCTGCAATATGGATTGTTTTTCATGGGACTGGACAAAGTACCCGGTGCAACAGCAGCAATCATCAACGGTGGTGGTCCGCTTTTTGTAGCTATCATGGCCCATCTGACTCTCAGCAACGACAAGATGACGCTACGAAAGATAGTGGCGATCATCTTGGGTTTATCAGGCGTCCTCTTTATCAGTCTGGCAAAGGGGGAATTTACGACAGACAATCCCTCTTTTTATCCGGGTGTAGGTTTTCTGCTTCTGAGTAGTCTCGTAGGCGGATACACCAATATCATGGTCTTAAAGAAGAAGCAATACAACATTTCCCCTATCGCCTTGACCTCATTTGCCAACTTTACCGGTGGATTGATGTTGTTAATCACGGCTCTGTTCGTTGAGAATCCCGAGATAAAGAGTTATCCGACGGAGTTCTACTGTGCCTTGCTTTGGTTGGCATTTATTCCGGCCGCAGGTTTCTCCATTTGGTACAGCCTGTTGCAACGTCCGGGCGTAAAGGTGTCTGAACTGAATATGTGGAAGTTTGTCATACCGGTTTCAGGATGTATATTAAGCTGGATATTGCTACCGGGAGAAAGTCCGGATGTGCCCTCGATCATTGGTATCATCATCATAACCATTGCCCTACAGACATTGCAACTGCCCGAGCGCTACTTCCGTTTCTTCAAGAAATAAGGAGCCGGTTCATATGCCTATAAACAGAATAGTAAGACCTTAAAAACATATTTTAGATATGAGACAAAATATATTAGCACTTTACATTATCAAGCTATCGAAATGGTTTTCGCTGGTTATGCCCATCATTGTCCTCTTCTATGAAAAGCAGGGGTTGAGTTTGCAGGATGTGTTTATATTGAAAAGTGTCTATTCTATTGCTGCTGTTGCCCTGGAAATACCTTCCGGCTATTTGGCCGATGTGTGGGGCCGCCGTCGTTGTCTCATCTTAGGATGTATTCTTTTCTTCGGAGGCTATTTATGCTATTCTTTTACATCAACCTTCGAAGCGTTTCTGATTGCCGAATTGTTGCTGGGAACAGGGCAAACCTTGGTGAATGGCGCCGATTCGGCTCTGCTCTATGACACAACGGCCCATTATCAGCAAGAAGAGCTCTATCTACGCTATGAAGGACGTATCACCATGATTGGCAACTTTGCCGAAGCGTTTGCTGGTATTTGTGGTGGTTTATTGGCGGCCTACTCACTTCGCATGCCCTTTTATGCCCAAGCTATAGTGGCCTTCAGCGGCATTCCGGCGGCCTTTGCATTGAAGGAATATAGCCAGAAGAACAAGATACAGAGTCCTGTGTCTGAGATTATAAAGATTATCCGTTACTCGTTGATCACCAACAAGGCGCTCTGCTATAACATTATGTTTTCCGGAATCATCGGCGCAGCCACTCTCACGATGGCTTGGTTTGTACAGCCGGTATTGATGTATTTAAAGACGCCAACCTCTTACTACGGCATCATTTGGACCGTCTTAAACTTGACCGTTGGCGTAGCCGCACTCTATTCTGACCGGATAGACCAGCGGTTGGGTATGCGTAAGATGAACACCTTGATTCTGCTGATTATTTCCGGAGGCTATGCTTTATTGGCCTTAAACCTAACCTACATAGGCTTGGTAATCCTGCTTGTCTTCTACATATTCAGAGGCTTTGCCACTCCTATTTTAAAAGGATACATCAATCAGATGACATTCTCAGAGATGCGGGCTACCGTTCTTTCCATACGAAACTTCATCATCCGACTGATGTTTGCGGGCATCGCTCCCTTTATCGGTTGGTTGAACGATGTTTACTCTCTGCAGACTGCGTTGTTAGTTTCGGCAGGCATCCTGTTTGTTCCGGGGCTTTGCTTCCTTTTGTTGCAATTCCACAACACAACAGATCGTCTGCCTTAATCTCTTTTTCTTTATAACCAAGAGAGATTACTTACGACGCATATCGGCGCCCCACATCAACTTCTCACGTAATGTCTGATAAAATGTATGCTTGTAACGCTTTATCACCTTTACGGTGTGACCGGACTTGCTCACCTTCAAACGAATACCCGCCGGGAAAATCTCGGAACGTCCGTCAAGAGCAATCAAGAAAGAGTTGCTACGACTCTCTACGCCCAATGTAATCTCATAGTCATCGGGAATCACCAACGGACGCACATTCAGAGAATGAGGAGCAACCGGGCTCAATACAATACATTTGTTCTGGGGCATGATAATCGGTCCATTGACACTCATAGAATAGGCGGTTGATCCGGTAGGCGTAGCAATCACCAGACCATCGGACTGATAAGAGGTAAGGTATTCATCGTTCAGATAGGTATGAATCGTTATCATCGACGAAGTGTCGCGCTTCAAGATGGCAATCTCATTCAACGCATAATTATAACCGGAAAAGGCACGCTCATTGGTATAAAGACGCAAAAGGGCACGCTCTTCTATCTTATAGTAGTTTTTGAATATCTCATCCAGCGCATCTTCAATCTCGTTGTTCCCGACATCTGCCAAAAAGCCCAAACGTCCGGTATTGATACCCAAGATTGGAATATTCAATCGGTCCACCCAAGCAGCTGTGCGTAGAAAGGTGCCATCGCCTCCGATACTCAACACCAGATCCAAATCCGGAACAACCGTTGTCAAGATGCCTGCCACTTGTGGCTCAAAGCCAAATGCTTCGCCCAAAAAGTTATAGAACTTCTGCTCAACATAAATATCAACCTCAAGAGTGCGCAATTTGTCAAACAGACGACGGATCAAGTTTTGCCGTTCCAGCTGGTATTCGCTGCCTAAAATTCCTACTTTCATACCCAAACATTCTTATATATTCATATAATAAAACAGTTCATCCATGCGCTGCTGCAACATCTCATCAACCATTCCCTTTTTCATGAAATGATAACGCACCGTATAATTGAACCGCTCAAAACTTCGAATAACCGGCGAAGCATCTTCCAAATCAACCTTGATTGTTATCAGCAAGCGACCCGTTGAGCGATCGGTCTGTGACAAGAGATTCAACACATGGGCATTGTTCGACTCTATCAGCCGGGCAATCTCAGACAAAGAGTAATCTTGTGGCATCAACTCTAACACCACAACACTTCCGGCCGCTTCTGCCTGACACATATCCGACATCACATCAACCATCTTGTCGCGTGTGACCACACCCAAACAATGTCCTTCCTGATCGGTCACCGGCAATAGACTCAGCTGATAACGCGTCATCAAGGCCAGCACTTCATGTATATGACTCTGTTCATCTACTGAAGGAGCAAAAACCGGAACCGGCTCTCCCACAACGGCTGACAAATCCGGCTGAGCCAACAGATCCTTTTCTGCCAGCAATGAGAAATAGATCTGCTCATCATTTACAAGAGGCAGGTGCTTCAGCTTGAAATCATCCATTAATGCCAATGCATATTCAATAGTGTCAAAACTTTTTAACACCGGAAGTTCCTTTGTTATGAAATCTTTCACTAACATTATTCTGTAAATTCCCTAAATACTGCTAAATTTGCCGATACTTTGTTTGTTGCAAAAGTAATGAAAGAAAAGAAATAACAATATACAATGACTAATTTAAGTGTAAACATTAACAAGGTTGCCACCATCCGAAATGCGCGTGGCGGCAATATGCCAGATGTGCTCCAAGTAGCACAAGATGCTGAGAAATTCGGTGCACAGGGAATTACTGTACATCCGCGTCCTGATGAACGTCATATCCGCTATAGCGATGTATATGCTCTGAAGCCGCTCGTCAAGACAGAGTTTAATATCGAAGGTAATCCTTGCGACAAGTTTGTGGACTTAGTGCTGAAAGTTAAACCGACCCAAGTGACATTGGTTCCTGATGCGCCCGATGCTATCACCTCTAATGCCGGTTGGGACGTTAAAGCAAACTTCAACCGCTTGAGCGAACTGATCGATCAGTTTAACTCTAATGGCATCCGCACCTCTATCTTTGTCGGAACAGAACTGGAAAATCTGGAATGGGCAGCTAAAACCGGTACAGACCGCGTAGAGCTCTACACCGAGCCGTATGCAGCCAACTATAATGTTGACCGCGAAGCAGCCATTGCTCCTTTTGTTGAGGCAGCACAGTTTGCCAAAAACTTGGGCTTGGGCATCAATGCAGGTCACGACTTGAACTTGATCAACTTGACCTATTTCAGCCAGCGCATTCCTTGGTTGGAAGAGGTTTCTATCGGTCATGCTTTGATCTGTGATGCTCTTTATCATGGCTTGCAAGAGACTATTTCTCTTTACCGTAAATGTCTTGAGAAATAAACAGCCCAACCTCATTCCAACAAATCTATCTAAATTATAGTATTAACCATGAGTCCCGACCTTTTTGTATGATGAAAAGCAACGGTTCGGGACTTATATATTTATGTAAACGTAACGATGAGTTTATTACTTTCCTTACAAGCTGTAGGTGCACAAACGGCAGAACAGATGCCTAACCTGACAGACGTGACACTTCCTGCTGAGGCAGAAATCAATGTCATTGACCTGGCCTTCAAAGGTGGCTGGATTATGGTAGTATTGTTACTGCTATCGCTAATGGCTATTTACATCTTCATCCAGCGCCTGATGGTAATTCGCCGGGCAGGAAAAGAGGATGAATCCTTTATGAACCGTATCAAAGACTATATCCATGACGGAAAGGTAGATTCGGCCTTGAAGCTTTGCCGCTCTACAAACACTCCGTCTGCTCGCATGATCGAAAAGGGTATCACTCGCTTGGGTCGCCCCATGAACGATGTATTGGTTGCCATCGAGAACGTGGGTAACCTGGAGATTGCCAAGCTGGAAAAGGGTTTCCCGCTGATTGCAACAACTGCTGCCGGTGCGCCGATGCTTGGTTTCTTGGGTACAGTGACCGGTATGGTTCGTGCCTTCTTTGATATGGCCAATGCAGGTACTAATGTAGATGTCTCTCTGTTGTCTGGCGGTATCTACGAGGCCTTGGTTACTACCGTTGGAGGTCTTATCGTGGGTATTATCACTCTGTTTGCCTATAATTACCTGGTATCTCAGGTTGACAACGTGGTGAACAAGATGGAAGCCCGCACAATGGAATTTATGGATTTACTCAACGAACCGGCAAACTAATGCCCAATGGGAAAAGGCTAACACCGCTCCCATTGTCAATTGGACAATTCAATTAATATGGCTTTAAAACGTAGAACAAAAGTGAACGAATCATTCAGCATGGCCTCTATGACTGACGTCATATTCCTGCTGTTGATCTTCTTTATGGTTACCTCAACGGTTGTAATTCCCAATGCCATCAAAGTCACTTTGCCCCAAGCACAAAAGCAGACGGCAGCCAAACCACTTACACGTGTGACGATTGATGCAAACCTGAATTACTATGTTGCTTTTGGCAAGCAGAAGGAGATGCAGGTTACGTTCGACGAAATCACACCGTTCTTGCAAGAAAGCTATGCAAAAGAGCCGGAAATGTTCGTGGCTCTGTATGCAGATGAAACGGTGCCTTATAAAGAAATAGTAAAGATTCTGAACATTGCTAACGCTAACAAGTTCAAGATGGTACTTGCTACTCGTCCGCAAAAATAGTTCTAAGAATGATGAAACTCAACAAAGATGACATATCAGGCCTCGTCGGGACACTTCTTTTCCATGGAGTGTTCCTGCTTATTCTCTATTTCTGTGTACTCAAGACAGAAATACCCGAAGAAGATGGAGGTGTGCTTGTAAACTTCGGAAACGTAGATGCTTCGACCGGAACATTTGAGCCTAAATATAGCGGACAAGTGCTTCCTGAAGAGACGACTACGCCTCCGCCCCCAACTCCCGAACCTCAACCCAAAGCTCCTAAGCAGGAGCTGATTACTCAGAATCTGGAAGAGAGCGTCTCTCTGCAAGAGGAAAAGAAGAAAAAGGAAGAGAAGAAACGCAAAAAGGAGGAAGAGGAAAAGAAGCGTAAAGAGGAGGAAGAAAAAGAACGTATCCGCAAGGTTGAAGCAGAGAAAAAGCGTCTGGCAGAAGAGCGTCGTAAAAAGGAACAATCTATTAAGAATAAAGTGGCCGGTGCCTTCGGTATTGGTAGCGCAAACGGCAACAACCAAGGCGATGCTGATAGTGGAACCGGAAACCAAGGTAGTCCTTTCGGAAACTCTGACCATGGTGCCAATGAAGGTGTTGGCGGTATGGGAACATTCAGCTTAGGAAACCGCTACATCATCACAGGCAAACTGGCCGAACCTTCCTACAAAGAAAAGGAAGAGGGTCGAATTGTAATTGATATTGTGGTGGATACGAAAGGTTATGTGATTAATGCTGCGATTGGACGTGGCACCACCATTGATGATCAAACCATGCGAACCAAAGCATTGCAGGCGGCTAAGCGTAACCGATTCAATGACATTTCGGGTGTGAACAACCAGAGTGGTACAATCACCTATATTTACAAACTTAAATAAGTATCGACATGAAGAAAGCGTTCGTATTCTTAGCAACAGGCTTCGAAGAAATTGAAGCCTTAGGAACAGTCGACATATTGCGCCGCGGTGGTGTAGATGTAAAGACAGTTTCAATCACTGGTGAACTCAAAGTGGCCGGTGCTCATGGTATAGAAATCATGGCCGACATCTTGTTTGCAGAGGCCGACTTCACAAACGTTGATGCCATGGTCTTGCCGGGTGGTATGCCAGGAAGTAACAATCTAAATGATTGTGATCCACTAAGAGAACAGTTGATTAAGCAATATAAAGAGGGTAAAATCGTAGCTGCTATCTGTGCTGCACCTCTTGTATTAGGCGGTTTAGGCCTGCTGAAAGGACGCCGTGCCACATGCTATCCAGGCTTTGAAGAAAGGCTGATTGGTGCAGAAGTAACAAACGAAGCCACAGAAACAGACGGCAACGTCATCACGGGTCGTGGCCCTGGTTTGGTATTCAACTTTGGCTTGGCTCTTTTATCTGCTCTTAAGAGCGAAGGAGTGGCCGAAGAAACTGCTGCCGGATTATTGCTGCTGTAATTACTCCAAATCGAATGACCGATTTGGGTCAAATAAAAAGGGCTGTGTCAAAATGGTTGTTTTGATGCAGCCCCTTTTAGGTTAGGTATGTTAGGGATAGTCATTTAATTCCTTCAATCTGAGTTAACCGGCAGACGTTCCCGTATTTTCCCGATTAAACTCATCGT
>CAKVBA010000021.1 GCA_934725305.1 uncultured Parabacteroides sp.
TAAATATCAAGGATTTAGGATAAACTTCACGTGAAAAAATACTGTTTTTTTCTTTGCAGCGTTGAAGTTGGGCTAATACATATTTGATAAATATATGAATGCGTTGAAGAACAAGAATGACCATGAATGGTTTTCTCCTGCACAAAAAGAGCAGGTGTTTGAACGCTTGGCACATCTGGCTGAAAGAGCCAATCTCTCCGAAGCCGATCAGATAGCCTATGACAAAGCGGTAGATTCATACCGCGTAAGCTCTCGTGTCATGCAAGATCACTATGAATTGGGACTTGAAGAGGGGATTCAGAAAGGTGTAAAAAAAGGAAGAGCAGAGGGAATTGAAGAGGGTGAGCATTTAACTAATTTAAAGAATGCGGCTAACATGAAACACTTAGGCATCTCGCCGGATATAATAAGCCAAGTGACAGGTTTGACGAAAGAAGAAATAGAATCTTTGTAATTTAACAATAGGGCTGCTTCAATTGATGCAGCCCTTTGCTATAAAAGGACGAATGCCATATCTAAAAAAAGACACTATTCTGCTTATGAATTTACGAGAGCACTATTCATCTACTTTTCCCTGACACCATCTTCGCGTCTCCAACTTTTTCAGCAGCAACTACACCAATCAATGATGAGACATATCACGCATATCGCTCAATTCTTGAAGCAAGGCAATCTTCTCATCATCAATCTTTCCGAGCTTTATGCGCTTTTTGTTGTATTTCCACCAGTTGAGCAATCCGCGATTTTCTACCTTTTTCTTGTCTGGCAGATGATGATGCACAGAAATATATTCCTTCAACGCATTATAATTCGCCAGCCAATTGTGTTCGTTTTTTGTCATATCAGTCTTCTATCTATGAATTATTATTTGAATCAAATCAGTTTTGCCCACAAATGTACGGCTTTTGAGAAAAACTAAAGCACTATAATTATACGTTGTTTTACATCATCTCACCGAAGCTAAATTATAAAACTTACACATTTCTATCAAAAGTGTGCCAAAAAATGTTGTTAATCCAGATTAAATCCATATATTTGCCCCGCTTTGGTGATAGGGTATTGTCTTCCGACAGCTCTATAAAAGGGAATCCGGTTAGAATCCGGAACAGTACCCGCTACTGTGAAGCTCAAAAATAAAGGAAAGCATTCTACGATGCCACTGTTCTTTTGTCAAGGATGGGAAGGTTGCTTTTCGAGCCAGTCAGGAAACCTGCCAAGCTAGATTAGGATTAATGGCTCCCGGGATTAGGAGAAATTAAGATGAAACAGATTTGTAATCAGACATATTCAGACTTTTGTGGAGGCAACGCGAGGTTTGTCTCCAAGGGAAAGGTATGTTTTCAAACTTTAAAAACAATTCATATGAAGATGAAACATGTACTTCTTGCTATGCTATTGGTAGCATTTAGCGCTATCTGTCATGCCCATGACGACGAAAACTTTGTGGCTTCGGATCTCTTTGCTTCTCTGAAAGAGGGAGAGAAAGCAGCCCTGCTGATGGTTCATTTCGGCACAACGCACGATGACACTCGTGCTTTGACTATTGATGCCGTCAATCAAAAGGCAAAAGAGGCTTTTAAAGGTGTTGAGTTTCGTGAGGCTTGGACATCTCGCATCGTAATGCGCCGGTTGAAGGCTCGCGGCGTACAGAAGCAAAACCCCATCGAGGCATTGGAACAGCTGAAGGCTGATGGCTATACACATATACTGGTGCAATCGACCAACATTATCGAGGGTGCCGAGATGGAATCTCTCCGCAAAGACATCGCTTCTATGCAGAAACACTTTAAAGAGATTCGTGTGGGCAATCCTCTGCTCTATTCTCCCGAAGACTATGAGACGGTGATTGCATCTATTAGCGGCAACAATCACAAAGAGATGGCTACGCTATTAGTGGGACATGGCACCTACACACCGGCTACGGCCCAATATGCCATGCTCGACTATATGTTGAAGGAGAAAGGATTTGGCAACTTCTTCGTTGGAACTATCGAGGGCTATCCCACCTTTGACACGGCCGAAGCTCAGATTAAAACACAGAAGTACAAAAAGATCCTGTTGATGCCCTTTATGTTTGTGGCTGGCGACCATGCCAAGAACGACATTGCAGGCGAATGGAAAGAAGCTCTCGAAAAGAAAGGCTATCAGGTGGATGTACACATGGAAGGTTTGGGACAAAACCCCGGTGTACAACAGCTTTTCATCGATCACCTACGCTTCATCTCGACACATAAAGCTATTGACATAACGACCAAGAAGCGTGCTTATGCCGTAGCAAAAGATTAAACCCAAATTAGTCATTTGAACGAAAGCACTTCTTTCGGCATCTTGCTTCCGCCTGCGTTTCGACATAGCCCACTATGCCTTCAACGCAAGGCCATTGCAACTTGCTCAAAACAAGTACCAACAAGAATCGCAATCTAATGACCGAATTGGATTAAAGAAACCTTTCTTTCTTCCCCCGAAAATATCATATAAAACGGTTTGTTTTTTTTGAATGACCCGAAGAGTTGATACTATGTGCACCATCACATAGCTACTTCTCTTCGGTAAGGGGGATTATTGTCTTCAAACAACAACACAACAACCGATAAAAGGTTACAAATAACAACTTCATTATTAATTAAGAAACATGAAAAAAGTTCTTACGATTTTACCTTTAACCGCACTATGTGTCAACATGGTGCAGGCACAGAACAAAAAAGAGTACACCAACTTTGCGGATACTACCTTCACGATCCAGGAGGTGGTAACAACCGCCGCACGCAAGCCGCGTCCGCACATCACCAAATTGGATGTACCCGTAAAGTATCTGCCTATCTCTATCAACAATATCTCTGCTGGTAGCCTGGAGTTGCGCGGTATCCGCAACATTCAGGAGGCAATCCGTTTTATGCCGGGTGTGCGTATGCAGACCTCTTACGGAGCTTTTCAGCAGCTCTCGATCCGCGGTTTCGACCACTCCATCATGATGGTCGATGGTGTGAGAGACGAACGTTCGGCCATCAACAACTCCTATCCGGTGTCGGACTTGTCAAACATCGAATCCATCGAATTGCTAAAGGGTCCGGCCTCTGTGTTATATGGCCATTCAGCCGTAGGTGGCACACTGAATATCGTGCGTAAATCTCCATCAGAAAAATCTACAGTCAATGCCCGATTGGCTTATGGAAGCTATGAAAATAAAGAGGCCACTTTAGGCATGGGCGGAAAATTGGTTGGTCCGGTCAGCTATTATGCCAACTTCAACTATGCCGATCAGGAGGGCTGGCGCAACAATGGCAACCAGCGTTTCTCCGGCTATCTGGCTTTGCAGGCCAAGCTCTCGGCCAACGACCTGCTAGACCTGCGTGGAGGTTTCAACCGTGACTTCTATGGCACAGAAATCGGTCTGCCCGACCTGATGGCCAACGATGTCTATGATAGCAAGACCGGTCAACTCTATCTGCACAAAAACGATATGTTGCCGGGGCTGAATCGCGAAGCCCGCTACAACAACGAGTCGGACTTCATGAAGAATCATGCCTGGAACACCTCTTTACAATATACCCACACCTTTGATAATGGTGCGAAACTGACCAACCGCCTCTCTTATCACGACGACGACATCAACTATTTCGGTACGGAGTCGCTGGACTATCTGGAGAGTGACGATCCAATCTACAATCACTATTATATGAAGGGCGACAAGAAGAAATATATCTGTCTTGACACCGTTTACCTCTCCTTCCCGTTACGCTTCTCTCATATTGCCAAGACGGTTTCAAACGCACTGGAGCTAAGCGGCAAGTTCAACACCGGCGAGATCAAGCACAACTATATGGGTGGATATTCTTTCGTTGCACTAAACCGCACCAGCTACTCAGGCTATGTACTGGGTGACGACGTACAGGGTCCGGGTCTCTATTCTCATGTATCTGTCTATGATCCACATAGCATGGGCTATATGACCAGTAAATTCTCAAAGGCAACGGTTTCTCACCACTATTCAAATAGTATCTACCTGCAAGAAATGGTCGAATTCAACGACCAGTGGAAGGTATTGGCAGCCTTGCGCTATGACTTCTTCCGCTATCTGTCTGCCGGAGCCAAAACACCGACGGGATTGCGCGAATATAAAGAACATAACACATTCAGCCGCCTGAAAAACCAGTCTCTGACCTATCGTTTCGGCGCCGTCTATCTGCCTCACCCCAACACATCGTTATTTGCTTCGTTCGCTTCGTTCTTCAAGCCGATCCGCACCTTCTATCAAGACAATGTGGTGTATGTCGGTGCTGATGGTCATCGCTTCACGCCGACCAAAAACGAAGAGATCTTCAAGCCCGAAAAGGGTTATCAGGCCGAAGTGGGCACGAAATATCAGCTGAGCAACATCTTAAGTGCAAATGCCAGCCTTTTCTATATCCGCAAGATGAATAGTACGGCCACACTGACCAGCAACTACAAAGAAGAGGTCAACGGCGAAATGGTCACTAAGAAAGTAGTTGGTCAGATTGGTGTTCAAGATTCTAAGGGATTCGATATCGACGTTACATTGTCCCCGACAAGCACATTGGCCTTGACCGTGGGTTACGGCTTGAACGACTCTAAGATCCGCGAGATGAAAGATGTGAAGGATAAAGATCTGGCCGAAGCCATTTATGGTAGTAACCCGAGCGACGTTAAACAGAAGCTGAATAGTCAGGAGGGCAACTGGCAGAGCAATGTACCGAATCAGACCTTCTATGCTTATGGTAGCTACACCATCCCGCGTGGCGTGTTGAAGAATCTGGAATTCCACATGAGCACCAGCTACACCGGCAAGGTCTATCGTAACACCGCAAATTCCACTTGGTACAATCCCTATTGGATTACCGACTTGGGACTTTCTTATAGGTTGAAAAACAATGTCCATCTGACATTCAACCTAAACAACGTGTTTGACAACGACTATTACAACCAGGCTCTTGGCCTACAGATGGTGCCGAGCATGCCACGTAACTTCCAGGTAGCAATTTCTTATACATTATAACAACAAAAATCTAAAACCATGAATCGTTTGACAAAAATTATGCAATGGACACATAAGGTACTGGGCACTCTGCTCAGTATCTTTTTCCTGGCGTGGTTTCTTTCCGGTCTGGTTATGATCTATCACACCTTTCCGAGAGTGAGGCCGGCCGATTTGCGTGACAAGATGGACCTGCTGAGCGAACAATCGTTGCCCAGTATTGCCTCCATTGAGCAACGTCTGGGAGCAGACGAGCCGCTACGCAATCTCTCTCTCAACAGCTATCTGGGGCAAACCCGCTTCCAGCTACGCTCAAACTCAAAGAACCAGCTGATTCCGACAGATACGGCGGCTCAATTGCCCACGGTAGATTGGCCCTATATCCAGTCGGTTGTGGCCCGTTGGAACAACACAACCGTGGCACAAGTTGACACGTTGTATTCCCTGGATCAGTGGATTCCCTTTGGACGACTCAAGAAGGAGTTTCCCATCTATAAATTCCATTTTGCCGATGGCGAAAAGCATCAGCTCTATATCTCTTCCAAGAGTGGCGAAGTGTTGCAATATACCAGCAAAGAGAGCCGCTTTTGGGCTTGGATTGGTGCCATTCCACATTGGATCTACTTCACCGCTTTACGCCAGGATTCCAAGAGATGGATCGACATGGTGATTTGGTTGTCGGGCATTGGTTGCATCATGTGTCTGGCCGGCTTCTATATGGGCGTTCGTGCATTGGTGTTGGCACGACGCCGTCATACGATTTCGCCCTACAAGAAGTTTTGGTACAAATGGCACTATCTATCCGGTCTGGTGTTTGGTTTGCCGGCTCTCACCTTCTGCTTTAGCGGTATGATGTCGCTATCGAGCGTACAGGAATGGGGCATTAAGCCGAAGCTCGATTTCAGCCCGACACAAGAACTTCAGAAGATGGCTCTTTCTCCGGCCGACTATCCGCTGGACTATCGAGAGGCAATCAAGGCCTATCCGAAACAGATCCGTCAGATGGAATGGGGTAGCTTCGGCGATATTCCCTTCTATAAGATCTATACCGACGAAGGCGAAAAGGTGATTGATGCACGCGACCAGCAGAATGTCAGACCACTGAATTTGACATCCGACGAGGTGGTTGCGATACTCTCTCGCTTGCACAAAGAGCATCCTATCCATATCGAGCAACTCAACGCCTACGACACCTATTACATCTCTCGTAAGCGCAGACTCGAGCTTCCGGTATGGAAAGTAACGATTGATGATGTAGATCACAGCAGTTATTATATCAATCCCCGCACCGGCCAGTGTCGCTACGTGAACACACCTTCGCGTTGGGACCACTGGACCTATTCGGCTTTTCACAACCTTAGTTTCCGAGTACTGACCAATAGGCCCTTGTTATGGAGCGTGGTTATGTGGGGCGTGTTGTTGGGTGGAACATTTGTCTCGTTGTCGGGTGTTTGGCTGGCTATCCAGTATGTCTGTCGTCTTTGTAAAAAGAAGAAGTCATAAGGTTTAGCTATTTCATAGAAAGCCACCCAATAAGGTGTGTCAGAATTAGCAATTTGCTATTATGGCACACCTTCTTTTATTTTATAAGAATCAGCCCTATTGATATTATCCCGATTTTCATTAGCTTTGCCATCCAAAAACAAAAATCAACGTATAAATATTATGGAACAAAACATCCAACTAAACGATCACAACAAACAGGAATATCCTCCGATGCATACGGCAGAACATATCTTGAACCAGACAATGGTGCGTATGTTTGGTTGCCCACGCTCTAAGAATGCACATATCGAAAGACGTAAAAGCAAATGCGACTATGAATTGGCCGAAGCACCTTCTGCCGAGATGATGGCCGAAGTGGAACGCCGCATCAACGAAGTGATAGACCAACATCTGCCGGTCACCATCGAGTTTATGCCACGCGAACAGGCCGCCGACATCGTTGACCTGAGCAAACTACCCGAAGACGCCAGCGAGACACTTCGCATCGTGCGCATCGGCGACTACGACGCTTGTGCCTGCATCGGTACGCATGTCAGCAACACCTCTGAGATAGGCCACTTTAAGATGCTCACCTACGACTATGCCGATGGCCGCCTCAGAATGAGATTCAAGTTATCCGAATAAATAACAAGCCAACGATATATATATAGAGAAAAGAGGAGAAAGAATGGATTTCTTGCTTTTCTCTATAAATTTAGACATAGGTCTTAACAGCCAAATGAAATATTTTATGTAAGTTTGCAAACGCTTAGACGAACATTTTAATACATATATTAAATACATTAGTTATGCAAACAATTGACAATTTCAATTTTGCCGGCAAAAAGGCATTTGTAAGAGTTGACTTTAACGTTCCTCTGGATGAAAACTTTAATATCACAGACGACACTCGTATCCGCGCTGCTCTTCCTACATTGAAGAAGATCTTGGCAGACGGTGGTAGTCTGATTATTGGTTCTCACCTGGGTCGTCCAAAAGGTGTTGCAGAAAAATTTTCGCTGAAACATATCTTAAAACACGTATCTGAACTATTAGGTGTAGAAGTTCAGTTTGCTAACGACTGCATCGGCGAAGAGGCTGGTGTAAAGGCGGCTGCTTTGCAACCGGGCGAAGCTCTGTTACTTGAAAACTTGCGCTTCTATGCAGAAGAAGAGGGTAAACCAAGAGGCTTGGCAGAAGATGCTACTGACGAAGAGAAGAAAGCTGCTAAGAAAGCCGTTAAAGAAAGCCAGAAAGAATTCGTTAAGCGTTTGGCTTCTTATGCTGATTGCTATGTAAACGACGCATTCGGTACCGCTCACCGCGCACACGCTTCTACCGCATTGATCGCCGACTATTTCGACGCAGACCATAAGATGTTTGGTTATTTGATGGAGAAAGAGGTTAAGGCTGTTGATAAGGTAATGAACGATATCCACCGTCCGTTTACTGCTATCATGGGTGGTTCTAAGGTTTCTTCTAAGATTGAAATCATCGAAAACCTGTTGAACAAGGTTGATAACCTGATCATCACAGGTGGTATGACATATACCTTCACTAAGGCAAGAGGCGGTAAGATCGGTTTGTCTATCTGCGAAGATGACAAGTTGGATTTGGCCCTTGAACTGATTCAGAAAGCAAAAGACAAGGGTGTTAACTTGGTATTGGCTGTAGATGCCAAGATTGCTGATAGCTTTAGCAACGATGCCAACACTCAGTTTGTTGCCGTAAACGAAATTCCTGATGGCTGGGAAGGTCTCGACATTGGTCCGAAGACTATGGAAATCTATGCTAACGTGATCAAGGGTTCTAAGACTATCCTTTGGAATGGTCCTACAGGTGTATTCGAATTCGACAACTTCACAGCTGGTTCTCGTGCGGTAGGTGAAGCTATCGTTGAAGCTACTAAGAACGGTGCTTTCTCATTGGTAGGTGGTGGCGACTCTGTTGCTTGTGTCAACAAGTTCGGTTTGGCCAACGGCGTATCTTACGTTTCTACGGGTGGTGGTGCTTTGCTTGAGGCTATCGAAGGCAAGGTTCTTCCGGGTATCGCTGCTATTAAGGGCGAAGCATATTAATAAGAGATACTTCGTCAAAATTGCTATTTGATGGAGTTGCATAATAAGGTGTGGCATATTAGTAAATATTTGCAAGTATGACACACCTCCAAAGAAAAGGGCTGTATCAAACGAATCTATTGATACAGCCCTTTTCTTATCAGATCGTCAGACAATGGCCACTTTGATTACACCATCACGCTTATGCTCAAACAGATCGTAAGCCTCTTCAATACGGTTGAGAGGAAAACGATGCGTGATAAGCGGAGTTGTATCTATCTTTCCCCCGGCAATCAGTTGCAAGATCTCTTCGCAATCGCATCCATCAACTCCACCCGTCTTAAAGGTTAGATTCTTACCATACATATCAGGCAAAGGCAACACCTGGGGCTTGTCATATAATGCCACAATCGTGACAATCGCATTCGGACGGGCACATTCCCATGCCAGGCGGAACGTATCAGACGCTCCCGCAACCTCTATCACGCGGTCGGCTCCTCCTCGTTTACATACTTCACCCACCAGTTCCCGACACTCTTCCGGAGTAGTCAAGATAACATCCGGATAATATTCGGCCACAAAGCGGCGACGCTCCTCCGACGCTTCACACACAATAATCTCCTTCGGATGCTTCAACATCACGCACAAAAGCGTACAGATACCCGTCGGTCCGGCACCGATAATCAGCACCGTATCGTCTGAAGTGATTTCAGAAATGCGGGTCGCCCAAAAGCCGGTCGCAAGCACATCACCGACAAATAGAGCCTGCTCGTCTGACACCCCGTTAGGAATCACATTCAATCCCTGATTGGCCAACGGCACACGCACAAATTCCGTCTGCCCGCCATCAATACGGCATCCCAATGCCCAACCGCCATGAGGTGACGTGCAATTATTGACATAGCCCTTCTTGCAATAGAAACATTTGCCACAAAAGGTCTCCACATTGACCGTTACTCTATCGCCAACCTTCACCTTATCGACCTGTTTTCCAACGGATTCAACAACACCCACCATCTCGTGTCCTACCGTAATGCCGGGAACGGCACGAGGCACCGATCCATGCTTGATATGAAGATCGCTACTACAGATACTTCCCATCGTAATGCGCACAATGGCATCAGTCGGTTCCTCTATCTCTGGCTTCGGCTTGTCTATCAGCGCGAAGCGTCCCTTTTCGATATACGTATATGCTTTCATATTCTGCTTTTTACTTTCTCTATGAACAAACAAAAGTATCAATTTTCAGGAAAGATGCAAATAAAACCTTAATCCCGCAAGCAGAAAGAGGTATTGAATATATATTAACCCGAATTGGGCTAAAGTGGTATGCCTAATTGCAAAATCAGTTTTCTACAATTTTCACTTTTTGTTTGTTTTTTTTCTTTTATTTCATAAAAAAAGATTAGCTTTACAACGGTGTCATCTATCCACAGTTGTTGGCATATTACTTTGCTTTTATAGACATTTGCCTTGCATCTAAAAAACGCAAAGAGTTTAATTACGATAATTTATTAACCATCTAAATTAAATCAATTATGGATCAGCAGAAAGTCGATATGTTTATCTTAACAAATGGAGAATTTCTTCCAGAGGAGAAGATTCCTTTTGTTCGCGAAAAGTTGCTCACAATGGAAGAACACAAGTGGGGAACACTCTCTATGATTCAGTTCAAAAAGCCCATTATAGCGTTGCTATTCTCACTCTTCTTTGGAGGCTTTGGTGTCGATCGTTTCTACATCGGAGACACCGGAATTGGTGTGGGCAAACTGCTCACTTGTGGAGGTTTGGGTATTTGGAGTATTATTGACTGGTTCTTGATCTACGGAGCAACGAAGGAGCGGAACTATAATAAGTTGCAGGCTTATATCTACTAAGAAACTACATATTTTATCGGCCTTGGTCTATCTTTCTGCTATAGCATGGCTGGTATTTGTAACACTAAATGAGGGGCAAATGAATGTTATCGTTTGTCCTTCAAAATTGTTGTATAATTTACCCTGCCCTGGATGTGGCATTACCAGAGCCTCTATTCTTCTGATGAAAGGTGATTTTATAAATGCTATCCAATTAAATCCCAATGTGATATTGGCCTTTGTGTATCTTATCGCATATCCTTTGCTTTCCATATGCGAGATGGTGATGCGGAAAGATTTGCTACTTCCTACATATTTATATATAAACAACTTCTTAAAGAAAACTCCTGTGATTATTATCTTCGTTATTTGTGAAGGTTTAATATGGATACACAATTATCTTTGTGGAATTTGAATATTGTTCTTCCCATACTTCATTCCTCTTTCTGACCCCATCAATACGTCACCTAAATCAAAATTCTCAGCTTAATAGTCCGAAGAACGGATTAATAGCGATATGTTTATCCCAAATCGGTCATTAGAATACGATTCTTGTTAGTACTTGTTTTGAGCAGGTTGTAATGGCTGCGTTGAAGGCCTATTTATCAGACATAAAAATACAATAAGCCAACAGGCAGACAAGAGACTACTAATCCGGTCAAAATGGAGTCGTTTATTTCCGGAAATTGGGTAACTACTCCTTTCCGACGGAGTAGTTATTCCGTCCCAACGGAGTGCCTACCCAATTTCAAAAAAGTCCCTATCCTTTTTTGAAAAAGTCTATACCCTTTTTCCAAAAACTCTATAGACTATTGAAAGATAGGCTATAACCCATTTTTTAAGGTTGTTTGGACCGAGACAGATTCGCCAGTCAAGTCCGGCGAAGTTGTTCGTCGTTTCTGCCGGATTCATTACCGTTTTTAGTAAATAATAATCCGAATAAAAACACAAAAACTATCTCTCCGATGGTTATAGGCAGTATGTCGAGACAACCAATGAAAACATCATATTTATCATCCTTTCGTTCTAATGACCGATTTGGGTTTATTTGCCGTAAGCATACTTTCAGGTCCAAGTAGCTGCTGATAAGACTAGAGGTCTATATACTCTGTCCAATTCCTTCGATACATAAAAACCAGAAGAAGAATAGCTTTCCTCCCTTACAACCCCTCGATAGCACGTGTCTGCAACACTTTTGAATAGGGCGGCACACTATGCGTCAACCAGATGTTACCCCCAATCACAGAGCCTTTACCAATGACAATACGGCCCAAAATAGAAGCATTGGAATAAATTGTTACATGATCTTCGATAATAGGATGACGAGGAACATCCACGGGCAATCCCTCTTCGTTGAGCGTAAAGCTCTTTGCGCCCAACGTCACACCCTGATAGAGGCGGACATAGTTGCCGATAATAGCCGTCTGACCGATCACAATACCGGTGCCATGATCCATACTGAAGTATTCACCGATCTGTGCACCCGGATGAATGTCGATACCCGTGCGAGAATGAGCCATTTCGGTGATAATACGAGGAATCACGGGAACACCCAGCAAGAATAGCTCATGAGCCACACGCTGATACAAGATGGCATAAATGGCCGGATAGCAAAAGATAATCTCACTCACACTCTTCGCGGCCGGATCACCGTCCAGAATAGCCTTTACATCGGTCGAGAGCAGATGTTTGATATGGGGAATCTTATCTATAAAAGCCACGGCAATCTCGGCGGCACGCCTCTTTGAATCGCCACAACGCTCCGACTCAAAGCAGAGCCCGTTACAAATTTGCTCCTGCAACAGGTCGTAAATCTGCTCCAGATAGACTCCCGTATAATATTGGATCGATTCGGGATAGGCCTCCTGCTCGGCTCCAAAGAAACCGGGAAACACCACCTTGCGCACCAACATCATAATCTCTTGCAATGTCTGCACCGACGGACATGGCTTTTGGTGCAAAGGTATATACTTATAGTCCGGCAAATCAAAAGCCGACAAACTATCTACACATTGCTGGATGTGCTCAAATATAGCTGACCGATTCATGCTTTCTCTCTTTTTCATTCATCAATTATCCCAAATCGGATTATAGGCAACGATTATGCCGGTTGAACCAAATCCGAAGTAGATCGTATCATCTATGATAAACATGGTGTGTACATCGTTAGCAATCTCCGGTGGCAATTTAGAGCGACGTGTCCATGTGGTAGCGCCTGATTCGGGTATATAGCTCCAAATAACGCCCGAAGTATCTACGATATAGATAACACCGTCGAGCGCCACACAAGAACGGATGGCATTATTATTGTCGGGCATCGTTGCCACTTCGATCCACTGGTCGATGTCGCGTGACGAGTTGGACCACAACCGCTTGACGGAGCCACTCGTCAATGTTTCTCCCATACCGGCATAGATCAGATTGCCCACCATTATAGCAATACCACCAGATTGTGCCTGAGGAAGCGGTGCCTTTTTTGACCAAAAGCCCGCCGAGAATTTCCACACCTCGTCGGTCAACTTTTCTTGCTTATTAACGCCACCCACCATGACGAAGCCCGAATTGGTGAGACATGCGGCCGCAAGATACAGAGCACCTGGGCCATCTTCTGGAATTACATAAGGAATCCATCTGGAAGACGAGGTGAGAAAGGCATGAAATTCACGCTTTGCTTCGCCATCGCCCGAACCTCCATACACATAGACATCGCCCCATGCCGTTCCTGCTACGGCCTGATATTTACGTCCGCCCAAGGGAAACACAGCTCCCGTCCGATCCAAAGTGTTGTCAAATATATTATAGGCCCATAGTTCGTTTGACACGCCGTCGGGATCGTTACCACCCAACAGATAGCATTTATTGCCATAAGTAAAAGAAGCCATCGTTCCCGGCATCATCTTATAGTTGGTAGTCACCTTCATGGTCTTAAACACGCTGGGGACGGCCATCACAATCTCTTCGCTATAACCCGTAGCCTGACTATTGACGGCAAAAGCTCTAAAGTGATAGTTGTAACCACCCTTCAGATAGAGAGTGGCTTCAAACTGGTTATCATTCGAAAAACTGGCCTCCACCATTTCACTATTTTCGACCGTTGGCTTGTTATTCTTATCATAGCAGAATCCCACCTTCTTCACGTCGGAAATACCGATGTTCTCGATATGCCCCTTCAACACTACACAACCCTTCTTTTCATTCAATATACAAGATTGTATGGTCACGATCGGCTCACCGCCATTGGTAACAAAGAATGTGTCGGGCGTAAAGCTAGTACCAAAGGCGTTCGAAGCATAAGCCACCACATAATATCTCTGTCCGGACATCAATCCACTTAAATTAGCACAGAAGGTACCATCGGAATTCTTTTCCTGAACGGGCAAGATTTCACCCTCTTCTGCCACATTATCCACCATAACACCCCAGCGGAAACCAAACGAAGTCACCGAAGAGTCTCCTTCCGATTCTATCTTGGCCATCAATGTCGCCTCCGTAAAGCTGGTCAATAGGGTCAATCGCGGATTCAACTCAGGCAAACCGGTAGGTGTTCTCACCTGGATTTCCTCGCCATAGCCGCATCCTTCCTCTGAGTTATCATTGACCGCATAGGCACATACATAATAAACGGTATCATTGACCAACTTGGTGATTGATCCGGAGAACTCGCCCGTGCCATCTCCATCATCCACCCACTTATTACTGTTGGCGAATGAGAGCGGAGTTTTATGGCCATAGAGAAAACCACGTTCAACCACCTTGCGCCCATTTTCACGGACCACCTTGCCCGACAACTCAACCGAAGAGGCCGTCACCTTTATGTTTTCAGCCAAAGTCTCTACTTCGGGAGCCTTCGCATTGTGAACACCCGCTTCGCCATCGTGATCTTCAAGGCAACCGGTAATAGTAAAAAGAAGTATAAGCAAAGAAAATATATGATATAAAAGTTTCATGACTATCAGTAGTTAAAAGAATATTCCAAAACCTGCATTAAGATCGACATACTTAAAATTAAGTGTGCTACAACCGGCACTCACAAACATCATAGAGCCCAAGCGCACCATAAAATCGAGATCGGCGGCTACCCCTTGAAAAGAGTCGGACTCCTGCTTACACCACACATCCGTCACCTTGTTGATGTCGTCATAAGCATAGGTACGATATTTATAAATCAGATCATGTTTGCCATAGCCTAGGCCAACGGTAGAATAGAGCCAAGGCGTACATTTTATCACCAAACCGGCCGTTCCTGCAAAATTATTTGCCCGCTTGTCGATATATTCATACGAAGCATTCTTGGTATAGTCGGCAATAGCCTTGCCCTCATCATAGTTGAGGAAAGACATATTCGTCTTGAGGCGGACAAATCCTCCCAAACGACCTCCTACGGCACCCACAAGCAGACCAAAAGGAGCAGCCGGCGAAAAGGAATAACCCACAAAAAATCGCAATGCCTCCGCAGGAGCTCGCCGAGATGAGACATACGAATCGGTAGGCGAATCGGTGTTGCGAAGCTTTTTCAATTGATTCGACCAATAGGCAGCCAGCTCTTGGTTTTTAGGCGTACCTATTCCCTCCTTGTAATAGGTGATCAGTTGGGCTACGGCAGCTGTATCCTTTTCCGTAGCCTTCACGTTCAGACAATTCAAGCACTTATTCATCAAGCTCCTCATGGAAAGACGCATCCCGGCATTGTTTTTCCAGATAGTTGTCAAACGCTGTATGCTATACGAGTCGCATTGCGAAACGCCCTCTTCATACCACATCTTTGCATCGCTATAATCTTGACGATTCATCGCGTCATCGCCCTTCTTGTTGTAGTAGGCCTGCTGGGCCGACATCCACAAAGGAAACACTACACAAACGATCAACATCCAAAGTCTTCTCATAAACTATCAATAATATGTTGCGCCTTCAATGGCCAATGTGCCATCCGCCTTATAGATATCAAAGAGATTATCCAGGCGTTCGAAAGCACGTCCATTCTCGGCTTTTCCTACACTCAAATATTTACAAGGTATACGCTCTTCGCCATTGGCATCAATAGCCCCATATTTCCCGGAAGATTTCTTTCGCACAATCTTATATCGGCCAAAATCCATCTTCTCTTCATAAAGAGCCTTGCGGTCGGCAATACGCTTCTCCTCGATCTTTGCATCACACGTAATTAAGAGCCTCACCACCTCTTCGGTTAGCTTAACCTGCTTCGCATCGGTCAGCAATTTTTTAGCCTCCTGATAGATGCCAGCATCCATCTGAATTTGACCAGAAGTCAGCAGACTTGCATAACGCGCCTCGACATCCAGAACCGAAGACTCCACGCGTGTCTTGGCCCGTTCGGGTTGTTTGGTCATTTCCCGACGTTTATCTGCATCGATAGGCTTTTGCTTGGTTTTCTCTTTGGCAGCCTCTTTCTTCTCCTCCTTTTTAGGAGTTTCAGCCTTAGGTTGCTCCCCGGGAAGCTCCGACTCAGGCAGAGATGTCGCCTCGGCCATCGGTTTATCCACTATATTCTCAATCCTATCCGTGAGTTGATCCGGTCTTTGTTGGTCCACCTCTTCCGCCACAATCGTTTTCTCGGCAGGCGGTGTTTCCCGTTTGTTGTTGTGAACCCAAAGAGCAAAAGCCGATCCGATGATGACACAAAGAACCAATAGGGTCGCCAACCATTTCCCTTTTCCCTCTTTTTCCCCCTCTACGGACAGAGGTTTCGATGTCGGTTGATTAACGATAGTCTGATCGTCATCCTCCTCTTTAGGTCCCAAGGTTGAGGGCGGACAAACCACGGTGGTTTCGCCTCCTTCGGGAGTGGGCAGATAGGAATCCGGCACCTTGTTCAAGGACTTTGAGCCATGTTCTGCCTCAAAAGGCGGCAGATCCAACGCGCTCAACATCTCCCCTATGGAGCGAAAACGATCAGCCGGCACAATAGACATCGCCTTCAGAATTGCCTTTTCCGTTTTTACACTAATTGCACTATTCAATGCCGAAGGCTTTTGTAAAGGCCGCGTAGCTCGCAAGATGGATTCGGTCGGAACCTTTCCCGTCAGTAGGTTATACATCGTTGCACCCAAGGAATAGATATCAGGGCAAGGAGAGAAAACCAGGATTCCCTCATTGTCGTATTGCTCAATCGAGGCGAACCCCTTCGAAAGAGTCAACATGGTCGTACTTGTCTCCTGTTGCTCTATGTCATATCGCTTGCTAACTCCAAAGTCGATCAGACGTGCATCGTCATTCTTGTCGATCAAGATGTTGCTAGGCTTAATATCAAGGTGTAATATGTTCTTGTCGTGAACAAACTGAAGAGCCGTCCCAATCTGGTGAACATATTTAAGAACTTTTGCCTCGGGCAAGACGCCCTCCTTCTCCATCATCGATTTCAACGAATTGGCCGAAATATACTCCATGACAATATAGGCCGTGTTGTTCTCTTCAAACACCTCCAACACATTCACGATGTAGGGATGATGTAGCTCAGATAATATTTTAGCCTCTTTGATCAGTTTCTCCTTAAACTTCTCAAAGAGTGTTCTGCCTGTTTCAGAATGCACCTTCACGGCAAACGAGCCTGCTTCACGAAAGCAATAATCCTTGAAGAAATATTCCTTCACGCAGACCGGAACTTCTGTATTGATAGTCCCCAGCTCTCCCTTAACCTCTGTAAACCAGACTCCTTTGTAAGTTATACCAAAGCCGCCTTGACCAACGACATGCGTCAATCTATACTTTCCATTTTGCAACAAATGTCCGTTTGGTAAATTCATAACTACAAATAGTAATTCTTTCAAATACCAAAAGTACGTCTTTTTATGCTAATGAATAAAGAAAAGAGAGAAAATTTTGCTTCAAACCAAAGGTTTCTTGCACATTTTGAATCGGTATGATGTAAAATGAAAAATTATCGCGTGTTTTTTCTTGGCAAGCCTCCGTGATAGCGTCTTTCATCGATTCAGACGAATGGCTCTGCTTGAAAACGGACGAAAGCGAAGAGTTGTCAAAGGGTTCTAATGCGCCGTCGGTACACATAAACAACACATCGCCAGCTTCCACATCTTGCAATAGATAGACATCGGCCTCCGTGGGGCGTATGCTGCCCTGTATGGCTCTCAATATCACGTTTCTTTGGGGATGTACCAAAGCCTCGGCCTCTGTTATCCGGCCTAGCTGAACCCACGAATTCACCAAAGAATGGTCTTCCGTCTGATATTGGATCTGACCCTTGCGGAAATGATAGATACGGCTATCACCGATATGCGCCAAAGTGATTCCATTGGTGCCTATATAGATTAGGGTCAAGGTTGTGGCCATGCCTGTTGCCTCGGGATGGGCCGAGACATAGTCGTCGAAACGTGCCTCTGTATAGCGGATGGCTTTTTGAATAAAATCGGCCGTCGGGTCGCCCTCCAAGAAGATGTCGAAATAGACGCTAAGCGATTCGCAAGCCAACGCGCTTGCCACTTCGCCCTTTTCCGCTCCTCCTACGCCATCGCAAACGATAAATAGCTTTCGATCCGGATCCTCTTTTTCTGGCAAAGGGAAAACCGAATCTTCATTGTTTCGTCTTCTTCCCTTATCACTTACTGCATATGGTTTTCCAATCGTTATGATCATAGCACTTTCGATTATTCATTGAACCGGAGCACCGTGTGTCCAATGATGATTTCATCATTATCATTCAACACCACGACCTCGCCTTCTTCTAAGTAATTGCTATTATATAACGTATGATTCTTGCTATTATTGTCGGAAAGATAATGCTTATAGCCTCCATCGGCCGTTTTTTTCACCTCTATACGAATATGCTCGCGGCTCATGGAGCGGTCTGAGGTGACAATTCGCAAGGTGGCATGAGATGCGTTGGACTGACGCCCCGCCACAATAACTCCCTCGTGCAGGGTGAATGTCTGCTCCGGTGTGTCGGCATCAGCCAATACGGTCAGGCGGCCTGTGCTTTTCTTCACAGGCTGAAGCACCACCGTATCCGATTCATTTGAACTTTGATCTTCTGAAAGCAATGAGATAGGAATCGATTGTTTACACTTCGGACACTTGAATGAAGTGATGCCGAGGGGTATTTTCCCCTCGTCAACCTTCAATCCGACATGGCAATGTGGACATTTTACCGAAATCATACCAAAAACGAAATATCAGTGTTGTCCAAACTCATAGAGTCTATATTCAGCATATCCGCATCCGACAACAACACGGTATCATCGGAAAGAACGATGAAATCGCTCATATCCTGATCGGCGTCATCGATCATTACGGCATCCAGAAGTCCTCCATCTTCCTCCACGTCAACAACGACAGCATCCGACAACAAGGTGTCTTCACTATCTAATGTAACGAATGTGTAATCCTCCTCTCTCATACTTCACTTTGTTTCAAATTTATTTCTGAAAACAAAAGTAAGTAAAAGTAATTGATTAACAGACTGCTTATACTTTCTTATAATCAAATGTTTGGGATTTCTGTACAAAAGATAGTGTTTTCACTACAAAGAATCATCGCTGACCCACTTGGCTTTACAGGCCTGATTGAAACATTGCTTGCGGTTGCGCAACGATTCCCAGGGTATTTCGCCCAAAAAAGTGCCACACTTGGGACAGACATAGTCTATCTTGAACTGATTGGCCAATGCCTGTAGTTGTTTGGGTGTATGGGCTGCCTGCTTGGCTCCGATATAGATACCTACCGCCGATGCACACGCCGTGATAAGCAGACTAAAAGCCTTCCATTCCGGTCCCTGCTTACCCCACACGCTGAGCCCCACTCCCAACAGGGCGAGCAGAACAAATGGTAGCGATTGAAACAATCTGGCTTTAAACTGATTAGATGATTGAATCTTAACCTTTTCTTGAACATATCTGGCATAGACCTGCTCCAGCTTGGCAAACTCTTCGCTATAGTCATTGTTGCTCTTCAGCACCTCCGATAGGGATAGCACATAGTGATTGCCCAAACGTATCTCGCTCGTGAGCACAACCCGCTTCTTCATAATCTGACATCCATCCACAAACGTTCCGTTCGTCGATCCCAGGTCTTCCAAAAACAGACATCCGTCACTATCTTTGGTCAAGCGGGCATGATGGCGGCTTACCGAAGCGTCATCTACCACAAAATCGTTGTCAGCGGCCTTGCCTATCGTTATATTCATTACTTATGCATTAAATTCTTCCTCCGGTTTGCCCATCTCCTTTTCCAGCGAGTCTTTCAACGTCTTCAACGGATCTTTTGAAATAACCAGCTCCCTTGCCTTGCCGTCGCCCGATAGCAACAACAATTTTTGTTTGGGCAGGTTAATCTGCAAAATATGATTTTTGTTGATAATATGACTTTTTCCCACACGCATCAAGATGGCATTGCAACCGGCCATCTGCTTTTCTAATATCTCTTCTATTTTTCCAATGTTAATGGCAAATGTAAATTGTATTCCGTTTGTCAGTAATAGTTTTGTGTAGTTTCTATCAGCTTCAAAGTATAAAATTTGCCCGATTTTTATACGTAATAGTTCATCTCTCGTCTTAATTATTAAATAACGCTCCATACGTAAATATTGTTTTTCGTTTCAACCAACAACAAAAGTACATGTTTTTATTGACTTTTTCACCTAAATCTCAAAAGAAATTCTCCCTACTTGATCCAACGATACCAAACACTACTAATGTCAAAATCCTATATTATCATACGTATGAGATCTGTTGACATTAAAAGTTTTGCCATCTACGTTGTCTTTGTTCTCTTAAACCGTTAACAATCCTGCTAAATAACACCAATCAACACTAAGGATACATTTATCCCTTGTTGTTCTTAAGGATCCTGATGATCAATCGCACCTGATTTTCGTAGTGGGCTTCAGGATTGATTTTGCTGATACGACACTCAAACAGACAATCCCATCCCATCTCAAGCAACTGAGCGATGGTCTCGTTTTCAGTTTTGGGAATGTAACCGAGCAGATATGTTTCACCCGCTTCGCCCTCTTCTTCCGCCTCATCATATATCACGGCAACCGCATTCGGGTCGTAGCGATTATCTGTATCACGCTCGAGTCGCACCACCAAGCCAACCTTCAACCGATCCCACACTTCATCTACGTCATGATATTGACGACCTGCCAGGTGACATTCTTTAAAAAACAACTTCTTTGCTTTCATATTTTCGTTCTTTTTTAATCGTTATACACTCTTATATTGCAATAGTTTTCTTTTTGACCGTAAAGAAAAAACGCTATTGTGCACCCTATCTTCACAAGCCCAAAAAGATTGCATCGAATGCGCCCTGGGTCAACTAATCGTAACGCTCGCAAGAAAATAAATGGAGTAAAACCTATTCACCGGCTATCATTTCGAGGAACTCATCCTCATGGATAATCTTTACGCCCAACTTGGCAGCCTTCTCCAATTTGGTCGGTCCCATGTTCTCGCCAGCCAGGATGTAGTGGGTCTTTCCGGAAACAGATCCGCTATTTTTTCCGCCGTGTTGCTCTATCATAGCCTTGTATTCGTCGCGCGAATGCTTGCTGAAGGTTCCACTGATCACGATGGTCAATCCCTTCAGACGATCTGAACGGTTAGCCAGTGCCTCGTCGGCCAAAGCCATCTGCAAGCCATATTCCTTCAACCGATCTACAATCTGACAATTGCGTTCGTCGGCAAAATAGTCTCTGACACTTTGGGCTATACGCTCGCCTATCTCATCCACCTCGACCAGCTGAGCGAAAGAGGCTTGCATCAATCGATCCATCGAATGAAAGGCTACGGCCAGACGCTTGGCCACGGTCTCGCCCACATAGCGGATACCAAGGCCATACAACAACCGCTCGAAAGGAACGGATTTAGACTGCTCCAGGCTCTCCATCAGGTTGGTTGCACTCTTTAATGCCCAACGCTCCAGACGCAACAGATCGGCCACCTTCAGGGTGTAGAGATCGGCAATATTCAACACATAGCCGGCGTTGTACAAGTCTTCAACCGTCTCAGGGCCGATATTGATATTCATAGCCCGACGGGTTACAAAGTGTTCGATACGCCCTTTAATCTGAGGCGGACATCCCGATTCATTGGGACAATAGTGGGCCGCTTCGCCCTCGGGACGTATCAGAGGTGTTCCACATTCGGGACAGGTGCGGATAAAACGCACTTTATCGCCCAGCAACATCGAACGGGCTTCTATGTCCACTCCCACTATCTTGGGAATTATCTCGCCTCCCTTCTCGACAAACACCTGATCGCCGATATGCAGATCGAGCCCGTCAATAATGTCGGCATTGTGTAGCGAAGCACGCTTCACCACGGTGCCGGCCAGCAATACCGGCTCCAAATTGGCTACGGGCGTGATGGCTCCCGTGCGTCCCACCTGGAAGGAGACGGAGTTCAGACGCGTTACGGCTCGCTCGGCCTGGAATTTATAGGCAATGGCCCAGCGTGGACTCTTGGCCGTGAAGCCTAAGTTGCGTTGCTGACGGAGCGAATTTACCTTCAGCACGATGCCGTCTGTAGCCACGGGCAGGTTCTTACGCTCGGTGTCCCAATAGGCGATATAATCGAACACCTCCTGCACGCTATGGCATTTGCGTATCACATCGGGAATCTTGAATCCCCAACGGCGGGCCTGCTCCAGATTCTCATAATGACCGTCGGCGGGCAGCTCTTCACCCAACAGATAATAGAAATAGGCGTCCAGCTTACGGGCAGCCACAACGGCTGGGTTCTGTTGCTTCAATGTGCCGGATGCCGCATTACGCGGGTTGGCAAACAGAGGCTCTTCCTGCTCTTCTCGCTCTTTGTTCAGGCGGTCAAACTCCGCCCACGGCAACAAGATCTCGCCCCTGATCTCGAACTGATCGGGATAGTCGCTACCCTGTAAACGCAAAGGCACAGAACGGATCGTGCGCACATTGGCCGTGACATCGTCGCCACGCGTACCGTCGCCGCGCGTTACGGCCCGCACCAGTTGCCCATGTTCATAGGTCAAAGAGATAGAAGTACCGTCGTACTTCAGCTCGGCCACAATCTCGAAAGGCTCGTTCAGAGCCCGCTCGGTACGCTCATAAAAGTCGCGCACCTCCTCTTCGGAATAGGTGTTGCCCAACGAAAGCATCGGATATTTATGAACCACCTGCTCAAACTCTTTCGAAAGATCGCTACCCACTCGTTGCGTAGGCGAATTGGGGTCGGCATATTCGGGATGAACCTCTTCGAGCGCCTGCAGCTCCTTCATCTTCATGTCAAACTCGCGGTCTGAAATGGTAGGTGCCGACAACACATAGTAATTATAGTTGTGACGCTCGAGCTCTTCTCTCAAACTCTTGATCTTTACTTCTATCTCTTCCATACAAAATCTTCTCTTAAAAGCTATTAATAGACCAGCTTCACATTGTCGATCCACAAGGTGTTGCCCAGCGTGCCGATATAGGCACCGCCATGGCTGGAGACAAATTGAAGCACCATATGTGTGGGCTGGTCGGTCTCTTCGCCCCAGCCAATCTCTTGAATAGGCACACTCTCGCCCTTGCTATTGGTCGTATAGCGTTCTTCCACCTGGATGCGCATATAAGACTTATAATCGGGATGCGAAGTGATGTCGCCATACATCACCGGATAGGTGGCTCCGTTCACCCAGCCGGTTGTTGTGGTGGTGTAGCGTTGCACCATCGTGCCTACACGCTTGGCATAGACATTGCCGAGCTTGTCTTCCCAACGCTTTTGCAACAACAACACCACGGCGATGGAGTCGGCTCCGGCCACGGTGCTCTTGCGGCTGAATCCCGTGCTACGGATGCGGCTCTGCTCGGGATAAGCCTTCGTCTTATAGTCGAAGCGCAGGGCCTTGGGTCGCTTGGTGAAGGGGATTCCGCTCTGCAACATACTTTGCGGGTTTTTGGTTCCACGGATAGGCTCGTGCACCTTGCCCAGAAAGACCGATCCGGCGGCAATCACCTCGATGTCGATCAGTCCCAGCACCTTCACCTTCTCATAGCGTGTCTCCATACGGGCACACCAGCCGTCGCCTCTCTTCTCGGGATAGACCGATGTGTTGGTCTTCACCACTCCGGCCACCTTGGCCATCACATTCGAGTTGGCCCACGGCGATCCGCCTTGATTGGTAAAAGCGTTGTTTCCGACAATCGTATCCACCGGACCCACTTCGTAGAGCAACTTTGTGTTTCCACCGATAATGCTCGATTCGTGTATCTCGCGCACGATCCACTGATCCATGTCGCCAAAGGCTATAGGCTCTTCCACCTCTTTCTCCTGGGCACACAGATGACCGGCCGACAACGCCAGAAACAAGGTCACTATCTTTCCAAATCTATTCATTCCGTCACGCTCTCTTCATTAAACTATTCACCAAGGTTGTAGCCCCACTCTTTCAGAGCCATGCCCCAGTTCTCTTCTACCGTCTTCACGGTGTTGTCTTTATAGCTATATTTATTCTTCTTATACCCTTTCTTCTTGTCCAGATAGCGGCCAATGCTCTCTTTCGACTCGGCAAATCCCGGCAAGTCCAGTTGCTGATAGATGGCCTCGGTCATCGCATAGGCATCCTTCTCAAAGTCTTCGAACTTCACCTCCACCAGATTACCTGCGGGAATCAGATGCTTGTCGGCCTCGAACTGATAGAACAGACGTTTATAGACCTCGACAAAGTTGGCCGTGAGCTGCTCATCGGAGATGGGTTGCAACATCAGTGGCTTGATGGTGTTGGTAAAGAAGCTACGTGTGCTCTCGAACACCGTGTAGGGATTGCGCTTCAGATAGATGAACTTGGCATTGGGAAACATCTCGAGTAGCGTCTTCACGCGACCGGTATGCGGCGGGTTCTTGCTCAGATACTGAGTGCCACCGGTGTTCCACAACGACACCTTGATCAGACGTAGAAAAGTGTCTTTAAACACCTGGCGTTCCTTCTCCGTGATGGTTTTGTGAATCAAGAAGCGGTCACAATACTCCATCATGCGCTGGGGGAAAAACCAGAAGTTATAATAGGTATAGGGCATCATGTTCGACAAGGCAAACTCCTCTTCCTGCGGCAGATCGACCTTCAGCTCCATATTGTCGGTGGGCCGATGGTCGGGCATCAGAAACGACATGTTCTTCTTGAAGAAGGGCTGACCCCACAACATCAGATGCGGAAACACGGTCTGATAGGTCGTTGTGTAGCCGAAATGCTTATCGCAGGCAAACACGTTGTGCACAAAGGTAGTGCCACTACGCCAATGACCCAGGATAAACAACGGATCCATCTCAAGCGGCTTGTCGGCCAGCTTTCTATAGCGTCGCTCTTCCAACGGAGCCAACGCACTCAGCAGACGGCATACGGCCGTTGTCAACCGGTATTTGCCCTTATAGGCATCGCCTATCTGCTGACGGGCCGTCACCTCCTTGAAGGTAGACCAGTCGGCACCTACCAGCGTGTTGATAGGCAATTTATCAAATTCCAATAATCCCATAACAATCTCTCCTTTTTCTCTTTCTCCTATTCTGTTATACACTTTACCGAAACACCTTGGCGGCCCAGCTCTTCGCAAGCTCGGCGCACGGCGTCGTAATGTTCGGGGGCAATGCCCAATGCCGGCAGGTTGAGCACGGCCATAGCATCCTCCGTCAGCATGTCTTTCACATCCACACGGTCGATGATCATACCAACGGCCGACGTGTTGTTGGTAATCGGGTCGATCAGGATGAATGCTCCGGTCTGCTTATTCTTCAGATAGGGATCGAAGAAAAGCTCCTTGCCGGTAGTGAACACCACGTTACCAATCTCGTTCAGCTCCAGATGATCGACCGACGAGCGCTCCATGGTGTTTACATTCACGCGATAGCGGATGCTATCCACACGTGCACGCGTGGTGTGAGTGGTATGTTTGATATAGAATTGCTTGTTTACATCCATCGGCTCTTCGTCCATCCACACCAGCATTGCTTCGAAGTTACGGTCTGTGATGGGCAGATTGTCGGGATGGACCAGCATCTCGCCTCGCGAGATATCAATTTCGTCTTCGAGCGTGATAGTCACACACATGGGCGGAAAGGCCTGTTCCAACTCTCCTTCGTAGGTAACGATGCTCTTCACTTTCGATGTCTTGCCCGAAGGAAGCGCCATCACCGTGTCGCCCTTGTGCACGACGCCACTGGCCACCTTGCCCGAGAAGCCGCGGAAGTCCAGGTTGGGACGCAACACATATTGCACCGGATAGCGGAAGTCGGTATAGTTGCGGTCCAGATCGATGGGCACGGTCTCCAGATAGTCCAACAAGCTGATGCCTCCATACCAAGGAGTGCGGCTGCTCTTCTCCACCACATTGTCGCCATCCAAGGCCGACAACGGGATGCAGGTCACATCTTCGATACCCAGCGGATCGACAAACCGGTGATAGTCCGACACAATCTTATCAAACACCTGCTGGTCAAAATCGACCAAGTCCATCTTGTTCACCGCCAACACCACATGTTTGATGCCCAGCAACGACACCAGATAGGTGTGACGACGAGTTTGCGTGATCACGCCTGTGCGGGCATCCACCAGAATGATGGCCAGATTGGCCGTCGATCCGCCGGTGATCATATTACGCGTATATTGTTCGTGTCCCGGAGTGTCGGCAATGATAAACTTACGGTTGTTGGTGCTAAAATAGCGATAGGCCACATCAATGGTGATGCCCTGCTCGCGTTCGGCCTTCAGCCCGTCGAGCAACAAGGCATAGTCGATGTGTTCGCCGGCATTGCCCATACGCTTGCTATCGCGCTTCAACGCATCCAGCTGGTCTTCATATAGCTTCTTACTATCAAAAAGCAAGCGGCCGATCAACGTAGATTTTCCATCATCCACCGAACCTGCCGTCAACAGGCGTAGCAAATCCTTTTGTTCGTCTCGGTCAAGAAATTCCTTGATAGACAATTTCTGATCTATATTATTCTTGTTTTCTTCCATTTCTTCCATGATTTTACTAAAAATAGCCCTCACGTTTCTTCTGTTCCATGCTGGCGTCCTGGTCAAAGTCGATCACACGCGTTGTGCGTTCGCTCTTGGTGGTGGTCATCATCTCTTCTACAATCTTCTCAATCGTGTCGGCTTCGCTCTCGACCGCACCGGTCAAAGGCCAGCAACCCAATGTGCGGAAGCGCACCTTACGCATCTCTATCTTGTCGCGATATTGTTCCGGCAAGCGGTCGTCATCGGCCATAATCAGGTTACCGTCAATCTCAACAATCGGTCGTTCTTTGGCAAAATAGAGCGGCACGATAGGGATATTCTCCAGACGGATATATTGCCAGATATCCAGCTCCGTCCAGTTTGAAAGCGGGAACACACGGATACTTTCGCCTTTGTGTACGCGGGCATTGTAGATGTCCCACAACTCGGGGCGCTGGTTCTTCGGATCCCACTGGTGGAACTTGTCGCGAAACGAGAAAATGCGCTCTTTGGCACGACTCTTCTCTTCGTCGCGACGTGCACCGCCAAAGGCGGCATCAAACTTATACTTATCCAACGCCTGCAACAGGGCTTGAGTCTTCATCAGGTCGGTATGCACCTTGCTACCATGGCTGAACGGACCCACTCCGGCACGAAAGGCCTCCATGTTTGATTCAACAATCAGATTCCATCCATATTTAGCGGCATAGGAATCACGGAATTCGATCATCTCCTTAAATTTCCACTTTGAATCGATATGCATCAAGGGGAACGGGACTTTTCCCGGAGCGAATGCCTTCTCGGCCAAGCGCACCATCACAGAAGAATCCTTGCCAATCGAATAAAGCATCACCGGATTCTCAAATTCGGCCGCCACTTCACGAATGATATGAATCGATTCGGCCTCCAGTTCCTGTAAATGACTCAACTTATAATCAGACATATTTCGTTATTGTTTTTTAGTTTCTACTTTTGGTAATATCAGTTCCAGCAGACGGTTGACCGACTCTTCGAGGCTCAACACCGATGTATCGAGCGACAATGCCGGATGGGCCGGTGCCTCAAAAGGTGCCGAAATGCCCGTAAACTCTTTTATCTCGCCCCGGCGTGCCTTGGCATACAAGCCCTTTACATCGCGCCGTTCACACTCTTCAAGCGGTGTGCTGACATACACTTCCAAGAAATCATCCTCGCCGATAATGGCCTGGGCCATCTCGCGAAGCTCGTTGTTGGGGCTGATAAAGGCGGCAATCGTGATGATGCCACTATCGACAAACAACTTGCTCACCTCGGCAATACGGCGGATGTTCTCCACACGGTCGGCGGGCGAAAAGCCCAGGTTGTTGTTGATGCCACTACGGATGTTGTCGCCATCCAAAATGCGGCAGAGCAATCCGCGCTTGTGTAGCTCTCGCTCCAGGGCAATGGCAATGGTGCTCTTGCCCGATCCGCTCAATCCCGTAAACCAGACCATCACACTATGTTGGCCCAGTAATGCCTCTTTGTCGGCACGCGCCAACATCCTGTCAAAGATGGGATAGACATGGCGCGATTGGCAGTTATCTATATTATTGTATTGTTCCATAATTCAAATTCAAAACTCCCAGATCAAGGGTATCATAAATACCGAAATCAGGAAGGCAATTATATTCAACGGCAATCCGATGCGTACAAAATCGGTAAACTTATATCCTCCCACACCCTGCACAATCAGATTGGTCTGATAGCCGATCGGTGTGCTGAAGCTGGCCGATGCCGCCATACAGATAACGACAAAGAAGGGAGTCGGGTTCACCTGTAACTGAGTTGCCACCGACAAGGCAATGGGAAAGCTCAATGCCGCCGCCGCATTGTTGGTGATCAGCTCCGTGAAGATATTGGTGATCAGAAAGAGTATGGCCAACAGGGCATACGGTCCCAGGCTATCGGCCAGACTAATGATATGGGCGGCAATAAGTGTGGCAACGCCCGAATTCTCCATCGCCTTACTGATGGCAAAGGCACAGGCAATCGTGATGAGAATATCCCATGAGATGTATTTCGTGTATTTCTTGGGTGGGAATATCTTTGTCCAGGCCATCACGATCGTGGTGATGCAGACAAAGAAAAACATATCCAATTTGAGGGATGGGAACATCTCTTTCGCAATCGGAAGTTCGCCCAAGGTTGCTCCTGCTATCATGAAGATCAGCAAACCCAATGCCATCCACCGTTTGCGCTTCGACACGGGCTCGGTCGCCTCCTTGCCATTGGCCAACAACAAGAAGACACTTGATTCGCCCCACGTAGGGATAAACGAATCGTCGGCCCACAACACCAAGGTGTCGCCCTCGTGCAGGGTTACATTCTCCAGATTACGGGTGAAGCTCTCGCCTCCACTCTTCACCTCTTTCACAATGGCTCCATAATGGCGGGTGAAGTTAAACGCGCCCAGCGTCTTGTTGATACCCGGAAAACGAGCGCCCAACACCGCCTCGACACGATGAAGATTGCCTCGCTTATCCTCTTCGGCCACCTCTTCCGACTCTCTCTCTTCACGTGAATCGGGCAAGAGCCGGTTTGAAAAGAAGAATAGATAGATTATGCCCGCCACGGCGATGATTCCGCCCACTTTTCCCAACTCAAACATGCTGAACCCTTCGTAGCCGGCATCGAGAATCATGCCATGCACCACCAGGTTGGTTGATGTACCGATCAATGTGCAGATACCACCCAAGATGGTCACATAAGAAAGGGGAATTAAAAACTTGGTGGCAGGTAGCTTCACCGACTCGGCCCAACGTTTGATGACAGGCGCAAAGATAACCACTACCGGCGTGTTGTTCAAGAAAGCCGAAATGAAGGCGATAGGAGGCAACATGCGCATCTGTGCCTTCAAGACCGTAGTCTTTCCCTCAGGCAACAGCTTCTGTATGATTTGGCCTAAAGCTCCACTCTGACGAACACCTTCACTCACCAGGAATAGCATTGCAACGGTGATCATTCCCTTATTACTAAAACCTTCGAGCATCTCTTGAGGGGTGAGAATTCCAACACAAAGGAACAAAACGACAACCGTCATCAAAACCATTCCCGGTCTCATCTTGTCCCAAACCAGTGCTGCAATCATCCCGACAAGCGAAAGCAACACGAACATTATCTTAAAAGTCATGCCTCTTCTTCAAATTTTTCGTTTCAGATAAAGGCACAAATTTATAAAGAAATCTTTTTAACCCCAACCGATTCGCGCCCCATTTCTCTCAAATACTGTATATAGACCAATAGAAGCGAAAAACGGAACAAGATTATCAATGGCCATTCTCCTTTTCGCTCAGGGTGGTGCCATACTCCTTCCGGCCAAGGCGTTTGATGCAAATACGGCACAATATATTTCTATCCACAAAATACAATAAGCCGACACACAGGCAAGAGGTTATTAACTCTGCTAAAACGGAGTAGTCTATTTACGGGAATTGGGTGCCTACCCATTTCCGACGGAGTAGTTATTCCGTCCGAGCGGAGTGCTGACCCATTTTCAAAAAAGTCCCTACCCTTTTTCCGAAAAGTCTATACTCTTTTTCCGAAAACTCTATAGACTCTTGAAAGATAGGCTATAACCTCATTTTAGAGGGTGTTTGGGCCATGGCAAACTCATGGGTCAATCCCGGCGGAGTTGCCCGTCAATCCGAATGGAATCATTACCCGATTTTAGCAAAACAAACTCGCATAAAATACAATAACACTATCACCCGGGGGAAACAACAACACACATGCTAGTCAAACAAAAGGGCTGCATCAAAAGAAAACTCTTGACACAGCCCTCGAGGAAATACATTGCTGTTTTGTCGGTGCGTCATCAATGTATAAACCACCCACTCTGACGCCCGTACACTCCGCCTATATAAGTCTTATCTTTTCGGAATATCAACGGTTGTCTCCTGCTTGCCCAGCAAGTGCAAAGAGAAGTAGTCAACCAATCTCCAGTAGAAATATTCATCCATATTGCCGAAGCTATGACGCTGCTGAGGAAGAATCAACATATCGAAACGCTTGTTGGCACGGATCAAAGCATCTACTACACGCAACGTGTTGCCCGGGTGAACGTTGTTGTCGATATCACCGTGAATCAACATCAAATGACCCTTCAGATTACCAGCAATCTCGGGGTTGGTCTTGATGCTATAAACGAATGTTGTATCGCCCTTTTCGGTCACCTCTTCGCGAACACCATGGTGAGTCTCGCTCCACCAACGGTTATAGATGCGGTTATCGTGGTTACCCGCACAAGACACGGCCACCTTGAAGAAGTCCGGATACATCAACATAGCAGCGGTTGACATGAAGCCACCACCTGAATGACCATGGATACCAACGCGGTTGATATCGATAAATTTATAACGGTCGGCCAACTGCATGATCGCCTCTCTCTGATCGGCCAAGCCATAGTCGCGCAAATTGCCATAACCATAGTTGTGATACCATTTTGAACGGCTCGGGTGTCCACCACGGTTACCTACCGTGATCACGATGAAACCGGCCTGAGCCAAACGGTCGGTACGAACGGTCATCTGCTTAAACGGATAAACGGTTGCCTCTACCTGCGGACCCGGATATACGTAGTCGATAATCGGATAAACCTTTGTTGAGTCGAAATCGAACGGTTTATACATCACACCATACAGATCGGTCACACCGTCGGCCGCCTTCACCTTGAAAGGTTCGGGGAACTTATAGCCGGCCGCAAACATCAGAGAGAAGTCACTCTTTTCCAATGACATCACCTTGCGACCATTGTTGTCATACAAGTCGGTTGCCGGAATAGTGTTTACGCGAGAATAGTTATCTACAAAGAACTGGCAATTATCATCCATGCTTACATTGTGGAAATAGTTGCCCGGAGAGAGCAGCTGAAGGCCGCTACCATCAAAGTTGGCACGATAAAGGTGTTCGTAGTAGGGGTTTTCATCTTTTTCGCGACCATTTGCCAAGAAATAAACCACACGGCGAGCTTCGTCAACCTTTACGATAGCGCCAACGTGCCACGGGCCTTCTGTGATTCGGTTCTTCAAGTTGCCCTGATCGTCATAGAGATACAAATGAGCCCATCCATCGCGCTCGCTCCACTGGATCAACTCCTTGCCATTGTTGATACCGGCAAGTGGACGAGTCTCTTGATAGGTGTTCAGACGTTCCTTGATGATCGGACGGATTGAATCTTCACCAATCGTGTAGGTACAGATATCGATGCGATGCAAGTCGCGGCTTGAGCGAGTCACGAAGAAACGCTTTGAGTCGCCCATCCAGCAAGAGGGCTGATCGATCAAATCGCGTTGTTTGTGCAAATAGGGTTTGCTGGCAATGCCCAATGTCTGGTCTTTGAAGGCCGATGTCTTGATCTCCTTACAAGAGTTGTCCGACATATCGAACAGGAAGAGGTGGTTGATCGGAGCCTCTTTTTCGCCCGGCATCTGATATTTGTATGTCTCCAGTGTAGGACGAGGAGAAGCCATAGAGTTGATAACCCACAACTCCTTCACGGCGCGGTCGTCGGTGCGCACCGTTACAAAGTAACGAGAGTCGGGAGACCACAACAGAAAACCCGGATCACGGCGCTTGCCATTGCAAATTGTATCCGTATTCAAAGTGCTGTATGGTTCGCCATAGCCATAGCCCGGCACACCATCCTTCGTGATCTGCACTTCTACGATAGTGCTATCTTTTTCATTCTCCTTAGCCTTCAGATAGTCTTCATATGACATACGATAGAGGTTCAAGTCTTTGGCAAAGACAACGGTCTTGCGGTCGGGAGAAACAGATGCCCATCCCAGTTGCTTTTTCGTTTTGTCCTTTTCTATCTTCGTCAACTTGCGGCTGGTGTAATCATAAGAGAAATACAAAGAATCGACATCTTTGCCCTTTTTCGATTCGATAAAGAAGGTGAAAGTCTTGCCATCTTCCTTTGCCTCCAGGTCTTGTATCGGCAAATGCTGGGCCGTAAACGGATTCTTGGCAATCTCGGTCAGCTGAGAGGCCAACTTGTCCAGGTCGAACAACGGGCGTTTGGTGCGGGCTGCCGGATCGACAACATACCAAGCGTTTCCTTCGCTGGTCTTGTAGCTATACCAGAATCCATTTCCCTTCTGAAACCAGTGCGGATCAATTTGGGTAGAGAATAGCATGTGATTCAGCTTCTCTTTCGTGAAACGTTGAGCCATTGTATAGCCCGGAATCGTCTCATTCGCCGGCGAGGTCTGTTGAGACGAAATAGTCGGCGTATGCAACAAACCTGCAGCCAACATAGCTAATAAAACACGTTTTTTCATATCTATTTAGTTTATAAGGTGTATTAGAATTTATGGAACATATATTGTTTGCCATCGCCACTTAGGATCAGCTCCCTACGTGTCAGCTTGTCGATGGTGAATATACGTGGATTCGAGGTCCAGTCGGTATATTCGAGAAACTCCTTTACCGGCCTTGGGTCGCTGATCAACTGGAGCCACAACCGGTTTTCCTCTTCGACACGATTGTATCCGTATGACCGGCGATAGACATTCGCTGAGCCATCATAAAGCTGATACATAAAGAGAGAAGTCTGGAAGTTGTACCAAACGGTATCGACCTTCTGCACTTCTCCGTCGGAAAAGACAACTTCACGCAATTGCCATTTGCCCATCAGCTTGTCTTCGGTATCTTTGCTACATGAAGACATCAGGAACAAAGAGCAGATTAAAATCAACATCTGTTTCATTCGTAATAGATTACAATTATACTAATTTATTTAAATTCAAAATGATTATCAAACCGTTCTTCCCACGCTTGGCCTCTTGCTTCCGCTTTGCGTTTTGCCATAGCCGTCGTCGCCCCCCGAAAAGTTTCGCCTAAGTTAGCAATTCCTTTTTAAGTATTCTCTTGAAATGTTATTTTTTTTAACCCAAATCGGTCGTCATTCGTTTACATTTCTTGCCAATGCCTGTTCCGAACCGAAGTAACCGACCGATAAGCTCATGTATAAAAAAGGGCCGCATCAAACATTTTTGACACAGCCCTTTCTCTCTACAATAAAATATATATGTGTATGAAATTTCGGTGTATCATCATTGCAAACAACCAACTTTGACGCACCCAGAGATGTCTTGTTCTTCTCTTATCCGCCAATCACGGCTTTTATGCCATGAGCAGCAAATTGAGCGATACAACGTTGCTGAACCTCTTCGGTCGGTGTGGCCAACGGGAGGTTGTTGGGGTTATAAACCGTACCCAGCTTCTCATGCTTATTCTTTCCGATATCATGATAGGGCAACAGGTTCACCACCTTGCGCTCCCAAGGCAACGAGGCCAAGAACTCGGCAGAGCGTTCGATGTTCTCTTCGTCGGCATTCACCCCTTCGATCAGAGGAATGCGAATGAAGAAATCATGTCCGGCTTCGGCCACCATCCGCAAGTTTGAAAGGATCAATTCATTGGGCACACCGCAGAACTTACGGTGCTTGGCTGAATCCATCACCTTCAAGTCAACCAGGAACAATTCGCAATTAGCCATCACTTCGCGAACCAGCTCCGGACGACCCAACAATGTCGTATCCACCGCACGATGAAGATCCATCTCGCCACAACGCTTCAGCATCTCGAGCAACATGTCGGGATGCAACAGAGGCTCACCGCCACAGAAGGTTACTCCACCACCCGACTGATCCATCACCGGAATCTCCTTGCGGATCTCGTCCATCAGATAATCGATGGAATATTCCGTGCCCGACATCTCCATGGCCAATGTGGGACATTCCTCGACACACTTGCCACAAAGCACGCAAAGCTTCGGGTCGGTCACAATGCCATCAGGAGTCAACTTCAGTGCATGTTGTGGGCAGACTTCGACACAAGTTTGGCAACCGATGCACTTCTTCTTGGTATATAGTTTCTCTTTATGGTTGGCTATTCCTTCCGGATTGTGGCACCAAACACAACTGAGCGGGCACCCTTTCATGAAGAGTGTTACTCGGATGCCCGGACCGTCATTGATACAATACCGTTTTATATCAAAGATCAAACTCATTGATTTCTATCCTTTAAAAAGATTCGTTTTCTGTACGTGAGATGATTTCGCCCTGCAAATCGGCATTCATATCGTTGAAGTAGTCGCTATAACCTGCCATACGTACCAACAAGTCTTTATAGTCTTCGGGACGTTCTTGTGCGGCATACAATGTAGCCGTATCCACGATGTTGAACTGAACGTGGTGACCACCCATGCTAAAGTATGTACGGATCAACGATGCCAACTTAGCGATGTCTTCATCCTTCTTCAACAAGCTCGGCAAGAAGCGCAAGTTCAACAATGTACCACCACTCTTGATCTGATCCAATTTGCCCAGAGACTTAACTACGGCAGTAGGTCCGTGAGTATCTGCGCCCTGTGAAGGTGATGTACCATCAGAGATAGAACGGCGGGCAAAGCGGCCATTGACAGATGCGCCCAATACCAAACCAAAGTAAACGTGGCAGGTAGTTGACAACATGTTCAGGCGGAAGCAGCTTCCCTTTGTATTGGGTTTGCCGTCGATTTCGTCCACCAGGTCGTCATATACCTTAACGGCGATTGAGTCGGCATACGGATCGTCATTACCGAAGAACGGAGTGCGGTTGATGATGAACTGACGAAGTTTTTCTTCGCCCTCCCAGTTCTTGCTAACGGCCTTCAGCAATGCATCCATTTCGATCTTCTTATCTTCGAAGACATGTTTCTTCAAGACAGAAAGGCAATCGGTTACTGTGCCCAAACCGGTACACTGGATATAAGTAGAATGGTAACGAGGACCACAATTATAATAGTCTTTACCGCGTTCGATACAATCGTCGATAAACAGAGACAAGAAGGTGGCCGGCGCATACTTGGCAAACATACGGTCGATGTAGTTGCTTACGCGCATCTTCTGGTCAACGATAAAGTGCAATTGTTTCAAGAATGCGTCATACAATTCGTCGTAGCTCTTGAAGTTTCTTGGATCGCCGGTTTCGATACCCACCTTTGTGTTGGTTACCGGGTCGATACCGTTGTTCAATGTCACTTCCAAAATCTTCGGAACATTCAGATAGCCGGTCAACAGATAAGCCTCTTTACCGAAAGCACCCACTTCGATACAACCGCTACAACCGCCTTCACGAGCATCCTTCAGGCTCTTGCCCTGACGAATCATCTCCTGAACATAAGCATCCGGATTGAACACAGATGGATAGCCATAACCCTTGCGGATCACACGGCAACCGGCATGCAAGAAGCGGTCGGGAGTGCGTGAGCTGATGTGGATAGAACAACCCGGTTGCAAGATGTGCAATTCGTCGAGCACTTCAAGCATGATATAAGAAACTTCGCTTGAACCGTCGCTACCATCGGCCTTCACGCCACCCAAGTTGATGTTTGTAAAGTCGTTATATGTACCACTTTCCTTAGCGGTAATACCCACCTTAGGAGGTGCTGTATGGTTGTTGACCTTGATCCAGAAGCAAGAGATCAACTCTTTCGCTTTGTCGCGAGTCAATGTACCGTCGGCCAATCCCTTTTCATAGAACGGAGTCAGGTGCTGATCGAAGTGACCCGGGTTCATAGCGTCCCAACCGTTCAACTCGGTGATTGTGCCCAGGTGAACAAACCAATACATCTGGATAGCTTCCCAGAAGTCGCGCGGAGCATGAGCAGGCACCCAACGGCACACTTCGGCAATGCGTTCCAATTCGGCTTTTCTAACCGGATCGGTGCATTCTTTTGCCATCTCTTCAGCCATGTCGGCATGACGCTCTGCAAACAAGATAGCCGCATCACAAGAGATAGCCATAGCGGTTAATTCTTCCTGCTTGTCGGTTGCTTCTGAGTCGTTCAAGAAGTCGAGCTCTTCCAGCTTCTTGTTGATGCGTTCTTTCAAGTCTAACAGACCGGTGTGATACATCTTTCCGTCCATAGCTGTATGACCCGGAGCACGTTGTTCCATAAATTCCGTGAACAGACCGGCTTCGTAAGCCACACGCCATTCCTGAGGCACGTGACCAAAGATACGTTCGCGTTGAGTGCGTCCCTTCCAATAAGGAATCACATCGCGTTCATATCTGTCAATATCTTCCTGGCTGATGGTGTAACGCTGCAATTCACGAGTGTTCAACACGTGAAGGTCTTCCACACTATGGCAGGTCAATTCCGGGAAGGTAGGAACGGCCTTAGGCTTCGGTCCACGTTCACCGACGATCAGTTCGTCTTCGCCAATATAGATTGTTTTCTTTTTACATATTTCGTAGAAGTTCTTTGCTCGTAAGATAGGAATAGGATATTTCCCATAATTCTCTTTGTAGAACTCTGTCTCTATCAAAGCACGTTCGATTGACAGAGAAGGCTGGGCTTCAAATGTTTCTTTTCGCAAACGTTTGATACGGTCATTCATTCCGCAAGAATTAGAGTTTGCAGATGATTCTAAATTGGTTGTACAACCACATGCACAACCGGTGGCATTTGTTTCCATCGTATGATAATTAAGATAATGTTATTAATTTAGGAATTTAGATCTGGTTACACAGAGATAACCACTCATACGTTCATAGAGAGAGAGACGTGTATGAGAGCCAAGAAAATTGTTTAAAGATAGAACATCAAACAACTAAATAATTTTCTATAACCTTTAATAATCACTTGTTTTTGTTTTTTAATATGTTATTTGTTTGTCCCGGTGCAAAAGTATGTATTTATTTCTTATTGAGCCAAATAAAAATAATACTTCTACAACATATTTTCGGCCATTTTGCCATCCAAAAGCCTCCGATTGGATAAAATAGTCTGATAATCCATACCCAAATGACATAAGGCCGACCGAAAGAAGCGGGGTATCCACTTGATAAAGCCGGGCGTTTTTTCTACATTTGTCGTAGTTTTTAATAGATTAGCATTATCAGTCATGAAAAAGATTATCTGTTCCTTTCTTTTCTTTTTTTGTGCCTTGTCACTCATGCGGGCCGAATCGATGGTTGTGGCCACCTACAACATTCGCTATGCCAACGCGGGCGACTCTACCAACGGCAACGGTTGGGGCCGGCGTCTGCCCTACATCGCTCAATTGATACAATTCCACGGATTTGATATTTTCGGCACACAAGAGGGTTTTTACCATCAGCTACAAGACTTGAAAAAATCTATGCCGGGCTACGACTATATCGGCATCGGACGCGACGACGGCAAGCAGGCGGGCGAACATTCGGCCATCTTCTACCGGACGGACAAGTTTGAAGTGCTGGAGCAAGGCAACTTCTGGTTGTCCGAGATCGAAGACCGACCCAACAACGGATGGGATGCCGTTTTGCCACGAATCTGCACGTGGGGCGAGTTTAGAGACAAAAAGAGCGGATTCACCTTCCTCTTCTTCAATCTTCACATGGATCATGTGGGCGTCAAGGCCCGCGCCGAGAGTGCCAAGCTCATCTTGAAGAAGATCAAAGAGTTTCCAAAGAAACTCCCTGCAATCCTGACGGGCGACTTCAATGTGGATCAGACCAACGAGTCTTATGCGCTACTGAACCAGTCGGGCATCATGCGCGATGCCTACGAGATGGCCGGTCTGCGCTATGCGCCCAACGGCACCTTCAATGCTTTCCACACCGACCGAAAGACCGAAAGCCGCATCGACCATCTGTTCCTGACCAAAGAGTTTCAGGTAAAGAAATATGGAGTCTTGACCGACACTTATCGCTCCGAGGTGGAAGATAGCTCCGTGAAAGAACAAAACGGCAACTTTCCGAAAGAGGTGGCTTTGCAACGCTACGAAGCCCGCGTTCCGTCGGACCACTTCCCCGTGATGATTGTCGTTGATGTAAACGAGTAAGTATGAACATACGCTTGCTGGTCGGGGCTATTCTCCCCAAATAGCTGCTTACATTTCCTTGGCAGCATAGCCCCGATTTCTGCATATACAAACAATGTAAACACAATGGAAAAACGATTTTTAGGTTTGATAGAAAATAGCATCAGAGCGCATTGGGATCTGCCCGCCTTCACCGATTATAACGGAACAACCTTCCGCTATGGTGATGTGGCACAACGGATAGCCCAACTCCACCTCTTGCTTCGACAGACCGGCATAAAGCCCGGAGACAAGGTGGCTTTGCTGGGACGCAACTCTTCATATTGGGCCATCAGCTTCTTTGGAATCCTTGCCTACGGAGCCGTGGCCGTTCCGATCCTACACGATTTCAAGACCGACAATGTGCATCATCTGGTCAACCATTCCGAGGCCAAGGTGTTGCTGGTAGCTTCTTATAACTGGGAAGGACTGGATGCCGGCAAGATGCCTCGCGTGCAGCTATTTGTCCGCCTCGACGACATGAGTGTGATCGAATGCCAAGACGAGTCGGTAAAGGCTCTATGGCAACAGATCGACCGGGAGATGCAACAACGCTATCCCAACGGGTTCAACCGGGACGATATCCGATTCCACCACGAGCAGCCCGACGAATTGGCGGTGCTAAACTACACGTCGGGCACGACCAGCTTCTCCAAGGGTGTGATGATTCCGTTTCGTAGCCTTTGGAGCAACACTCAGTTTGCCTATGACAATCTGCCCTTTATCCATCCCGGCGACAACATCGTGTGCCTGCTTCCGATGGCCCACATGTATGGATTGGCTTTCGAGATACTCAACTCTTTTAATAAGGGTTGCCATGTTCATTTCCTTCCGCGCGTGCCGGTTCCCAAGATCATGGCCGAAGCCTTTGCCCGCATTCGCCCTTCACTGGTCTTGGCCGTACCACTCATCATCGAGAAGATGATCCGTGGCAAGATATTCCCACAACTGGAAAAGCCCGTCATCAAATGGATGCTGAAGATTCCCATGGTGCGGGGTAAGATCCGTTCCATCATTGCCAAAAAGCTCGAAGAGGCTTTCGGCGGACGCATCGGCGAAGTGGTGATTGGCGGAGCGGCCCTCAACAAAGAGGTGGAGGCTTTCCTTCGGTCGATCCATTTCAAATATACGGTGGGCTATGGCATGACCGAATGTGGACCGCTTGTCTCCTATGCCCAATGGGACCGCTTCAAACCGGGATCAGTTGGCCGGGCGGTCGATCGTATGGAGATAAAGATAGATTCTCCAAACGCCGAAGGCATCGGCGAGGTGATGGTGCGCGGCATGAACACGATGCTGGGCTATTACAAGAACGACAAAGCCACCCAGGCGGTGATGCTACCCGACGGATGGATGCGCACGGGCGACCTGGGGCTGATCGACCAAGACGGCTATCTCTTCCTGAAGGGACGAAGCAAGACGATGATACTGGGTGCAAACGGCCAGAACATCTATCCCGAAGAGATTGAAGATGTGCTGAACAATATGCCCTACGTGGGCGAATCGCTCATTGTCTCAGAGAATCATAAGCTGATTGCCCTGATCTATCCGGATATGGCACTAATCGAGAATGAGCATATCGGGCCCGACGAGATAGAGAGGCAGATGCAGGAGAATATCAAGCAGCTCAATAGTGAGATGCCGGCCTATTGCATGGTGTCGGACTTCCGCCTCCGGCAAGTGGAGTTTGAAAAGACTCCGAAAAGGAGCATCAAGAGGTATCTCTACCAGAAGAAAGAGGAATAAAGGAGACCGTGTGTGTGTATGGTGTGCGCCACGAAAACTATAAGGGCTGCTTCAAATGTGAATCGTTCTTGAAGCAGCCCCTATTTTATTCTAATGTATTCTCGAATAGCCCATCAGCACTTTATACTCAACTGATGCAACACATCGCGAATCTTTTCATACGTAACGATACGAGTCGGAACCAAAGGCAGACGTAGCTTGTTCTCGATAAAGCCCATCATATTCAGCATACTCTTCACGCCGGCAGGGTTGCCATCCACAAAGAGCAGGTTGAACAACTCCGTAAAGCGGTGATGAATAGTGCGTGCACTATCATAGTCGCCGGCCAAAGCCAAACGCACCATGCGGCCAAACTCACGTGGAAAAGCATTACCAATCACCGAGATCACACCCACCGCTCCCAACGTGATCAGTGGGAATGTAATACCATCATCACCCGAAATCACATTAAAGTTGGCCGGCTTGTTCTTAATGATATCGTCCATCTGAGTGATATTACCCGAAGCCTCCTTCACGGCAATCACATTCTTGAATTCACGAGCAATGCGTAGCGTGGTCTGGGCGGTCATATTCACACCGGTTCTTCCCGGCACATTATATAAGATGATCGGCAACTTGGTAGCCTCGGCAATCGCTTTATAATGTTGATAAATTCCCTCTTGCGAAGGCTTATTATAATAGGGCACAACCGATAGAATGGCATCAATTCCATCAAAGTTATCATGCTTCAGCTTTTCCACAATAGCACGGGTACAATTTCCACCCACTCCCAACACGATAGGAACGCGGCCATGAACCCGGCTTATAACCGCACTTACAACTTTCTCTTTCTCATCCTCTGTCAGCGTAGGAGTCTCGGCCGTTGTTCCCAACACAACCAAGTAGTCTGTACCATTCTGTAGCAGATGATCAACCATCCTACCGAGTGCCTCATAATCTACACTTTCGTCTTCCCTAAAGGGCGTGATCAGAGCCACACCCATTCCTTTTAAATTTATGTCTGCCATAATTCTTAATTGACCATTGATAACTGACCCATGATATTTATCATCATTACTGCAAAAATAAAGAATTTTATATCATTTCGTATGAATCGGCCACAAATTAAGTAATATTCATCCTATTTAATAGCCCAAAGTTACATTTACTGTCATTCAAACGCTCTTTGCAAGAGATAGACCGAGGCCTTCGTTTGCGATCATCCCTCTTCGCTCCAATGCACCGCACCCATTACCTGAAATGATATTTTTCCCAACGCAGGGTTATGGAAGATGAGCGTAGAAAAGGCTCTACTTTTTCCCGGTCTTCTTTATTCAGATATTGCGGAGTTGTATAGGTAGCCGTCAATGTCAAGTCGTCCGGATTCAGCTGGTAGTGAATCAGCTCCATATCCAAACGCGATAGTGCATATTGCAGGTCAGGGTCTTCCGGATGGTTTGTCTCCTTCAAAAAGTCTTTCCGGCTCAGCGAAGCCAACATATCTTCCGCCACCAGCGGCTCCCATTCCGTAGTGAAAAACTCAACACGGCTATCTGCCACCGGTCCGTCAACGGTGGTTATCATGCAGATGATGTGGGTGTTGTTGATCAGAGGCAACAACTTCATCTCCACCTGGCTTCTCTCGGTTGTTTCTATCAACAGATAGTCGGCGGTTAGTTTACGCAAGACGGAGAATCCATTCATGTTGTTTTTCAATCGGGCCTCTTTGCCTGAATTGTATAGGTCTATCAGGTCTTTGCGCCAGGCATTCTCTAACTGAGGTATCTTTTGGTCCGGAATCGAGGTGAAAAGAGCTGCCATATCTTGCGCCTTCAACATCAAAGCCGAAAGGCTTAAGCATATCGTTAAAATAAATTGTTTCATCTGTCTCTGCTTTTTATTTAGTCCCCAAATATAGGAAGATCATACCTAATAACACAAGAAATAGGTCGATTGCCTTGTTCTTTAAGTTTTTTTCATGAAAGAAAAGTGCTCCCGCCACGAATGTGACCAGCACATTGCTCCGGCGCACCATCGAAACGATCGAGATCATGGAATCGGGATAGCTCAGGGCATGAAAATAGACCCAATCGGCCACACAAAGAAAGATAGAGATAAAGATAATGTTCCAGCGCCAGGCAAAGGGCGTGGTGTGTCTGCGCCTCGGATACCACAAGAGCAACAATACAGGAAGCATCATCAGGCATTGGTAGATATTGAACCACACCTGCACGGTCATGACATCCAAGCTACGCATCAGATATTTGTCATACAATCCGCTCAACGAGCCACACATGACGGAGAGCACCGTCAGGAAGATCCACTTGTTTTGAGTGAAGACAATCCCCTCTTTTTTGCCGGACGACGAGAGCAGATAAAACGAAGCTATGGCGCACAACACGCCCATCCATTGATAGAGATTGAGCCTCTCGCCAAACAACATCATCGCCCCGAGCAGTGTCAACACCGGCTGAGTGGCCTTGATCGGCCCTGTCAGCGTCAATGGAAGATGCTTCAGGGCAAAATAGCCCGACATCCAGGCCGACAACACGATGATGGCCTTCACAAACACACGCAGATGAACATCGACCGAAATCTCCGGCACATAAAACAGGGTGTCATCCAGCACGGGCGTGAAGCGCGAAAGCAAGACAAAGGGCAAAAAGATCAGACTACTGAACAAGGTGTTTAGAAACAACACCGGGATAACGGCGTTTTGATTGAGCGACAACTTCTTGTTGACTTCGTAACACCCAAGCAGAAACGCCGATAAGAATGCAAATGCCAACCACATATCTTCTTATTTAAAGAGTTCTTGAGGATACGTCACATCATAGAGATAAAGCGCATGTCCGGGAGCCGATGTGCCGGCACTTCCGCGGTCTTTTGCCTCAATCACCCTACGCAATCCGTCGATGGTCAGCTTGCCGCGTCCCACCTCAAGCAGCGTTCCCACGATGGCTCTCACCATGTTACGCAAGAATCGGTCGGCCCGGATGGTAAACACCCACACATCGCCCTCTTGCCTCCAACCGGCCTCATAGATGTGGCAATTGTTGGTCTTGACATCGGTATGCAGCTTGCTGAAGCTGGTGAAGTCGATATAGTCGAACAACACCTTGCAGGCCTCGTTCATCTTCTCAAAGTCTATCTTCCCGTTCAATCGATAAACCTGTTCATAGTTGAACGGATCTTTCTGCCGGGTGACAAAATATTTATAGGTGCGCGAAGTTGCGTCAAACCGGGCATGAGCTTCGGGCACGACGGAGACAATCTGATAGATTGCCACCGTTTTGGGGAGTAATCTATTAAGCTTCTGCACCAAGAAATCCCTGTCGTCAATAGCTTCGTGCCAATCGAAATGGGCCACCATCTTGCGGGCATGCACTCCGGCATCCGTGCGTCCGGCGCCCACGACAGAGACCGGCTGGCGCAAAATCGTTGACAAAGCCTCTTCCAAACATTGCTGCACGGTGTATCCATTGGGCTGAATTTGCCATCCGTTAAAGTCTTTCCCGTTGTAACTTAGATAGATAAAATAACGTTCCACGATAATTGTCTTCTGTTTTAGTGTTTATTTAGTCTGCAAAGATAGGGAAATAGCACCTGATGCGAGGCGCTATCTCCCCGAAAAGTTTATGACATCTCGGTTTTGTCTATCGTAAAATCACAAGGGCTAAAAACAGAGGGATGCATAGATTCCCACCTGTCCGCTTCCGGCCACGGGACAGATAGCAAGGTGGTGCTTCTTGGCAAACGGACGGGTAAACAGATAGCCGCTACCAACGCCAATAGCCGCTCCGGCGGCCACATCCCACCAGTCGTGTCGCTTCCCATAGACACGGCTCCAGCCCACATAAGTGGATAACACATAGGCCGGAATGCCCCATTTCCATCCATAGCGCCGCTGGACAAAAGAGGCTCCGGCAAAACTGATGGTCGTATGCATAGAGGGGAATGAATGATGGTCGCTCATGTCGGGCCGGTCTTTCTCGACGATATGCTTCAAGACATAGGTGAGTCCAACGGCGGTAGCTCCTGTAAACACCTCCTGTTTCAGTCCTTGCCAGTCTTGCAAAGCCAGCGTGGCGGCCAACCCGGCAACCGGAGTAATAAACATGAGCACATCGCCCGAAGAACGCACCGCCTTGCGCGAACCGGTCACCCCTATTTGTTGGGCTTGTTGTTGTTGGGCTTGCGAAGTCCAGCAGAGCAGACAGGCCAATAAAAGAAACAGATATCTATTCATCTTTCTATATATTACAGATTGTTGCAAAATGCCCGAATATACGGAACGAAAATGATAAGACCGACAATAGCCGCCGCCAAGGCCAAAAGCAAGACGGCGCCGGCGGCCAAGTCTTTGGCGCGCTTGATGGCCTCGTTATAGCCGGGCGAGACCACATCGGCCAAGGCCTCGATGGATGAATTTACGGCTTCGGCGGCCAGCACACCTCCGATAGCCAGCCAAACCGCCACCCACTCCATACGGCTGATCCGAAAAAAACATCCGGCCGCGACAACGCAGAGGGCGGCAAAGCAATGTATCCATGCATTGTGTTCATGCCTGATTAATAGCCTGATGCCACGAAAGGCAAACTTGACCCAACTTCAACATCTTCTGAATAAAATTTCTCTAAAAATCAGCCTTTTCCTTTTTTGTAGATTTTCGTTGGGTAC